>JAURNR010000014.1 GCA_030830065.1 Bacteroidota bacterium
CGGCAGAAGGTTGAGATATGGTAGTAGCACTAGAGGAAGCGGTACATGAGTTAGCATCGGTAACGGTAAGGGTATAAGTACCCGCACCTACAGAAGAAAGGTCTTCAGTAGTGGCCACGGTATTAGATCCATCGCTCCAAGCATAGGAATAAGCAGTAGTACCTCCAGCCACATCAACAGTGATAGCTCCGGTAGAGTTACCGTAACAATCTACTGCAGTAGCCGATACATTAGAGATGGCAAGAGCGGTAGGTTGATTAATAGTAACGGAAATAGTAGAGATTTTTCCTGAATTTGATTTGCAATACATGGTGTATGTACCTGCAGCCAAATTTTTAAAGGAAGAGTCGTTTTGGTAGTTAGTACCATCTTTACTCCAAGTATAGGGTCTTGGTGCATCATATGCAGTTAAATGAATTTCTCCAGTAGAATTACCATTACAAATAATATCTGTTGTGGAACTAACACTTAAAATTGGAGAACCACCTTCAGCAACTGTATTAGATGCTGTACCCAGTAGATTTCCATTAATGAAAGCGGCGGTTGTATTGGTTTTAGAACCAGTTGTTCCAGTGGTAACAACTACTTTGTACTTTAATACAGAACTATCTGATGCAGGTACCCACATTGAGAAGTTGGAATTTGCATCAATGTTACCTCCCACAAATGATATTGCTCCTGTGCTATTTAGGGATGGACTAGCTGATAAATTAGAATTCGTAATGTCACCTGATCCGTCTACATAGCGAAATTGGAACCCCGAAGGTAAAGTATCTGTTATTAAATCAACTGAAACCCCCGTTAATGAGGATGAGTTTTTTAAAACAAGGCTGTAAACCAATGTGTCACCAACGTTGTATTTGATTTTATCACAATATTTTGCCATTGTAATAGTATTGGCATTTTGAGATATATATATTGGTTTTCCACCTGTACCCCAAATTGAGTCACCTACTAAACCTTTAATATTAGTACCACCCTGTTGGTTTGCAGACATTGGTACGAGCATAGTTGAGTCTCCGAAACCAACTACTCTCCATTTGAATAATTGGGTAACGTCATATGCGGTGCTCCCTTGGCCATTGAACCCTGCAGTAAAGTAGGTTTTGTTTTTGTCTCCAACACTTAAACCAATATTATTCGGAGCAGTAATAACCTCTGACTCAACTAATTTCAACAATGACGCTTTGAAAGTTACAAGTGACGATGGGTTCATTAACATATGATTCCCTGATTTGAAACCAGAAAATGAATATGTGATAGTGTCATAAACTACAGAGCCTAATATGTCAAGAGATGCAATTTTTGAAGTAATAGCACCCGCAGAATTTGCTGAAATTATTCCCTCCACTGTGATGCTCGGACGGTAATACTGCGTATTGGTTCCATTATTTGCTGTAAATCGAATATTAACTGTATTTCCTTTGTCTGCGCAATTAGCAGCTACAAAATAAAATGCAGTTCTAGTTTCGCCGGCAGGAATTTTTCCTACAATATTTTCTGCATTACTAGGTCCAATAACGCGCCAACCACTTGGCAATGAATCTAGGCCCAGAGTTCCCACATTTATTTCTGCGCTTCCATTATTAGTTGCTGCAACAGATACCAAATATGCAGTGGGAAGGTCAACTCCACAGTTATTAGCATCAACCGGTAAAAATGGACCAGAAGAAAGTGAAAATGATAAACTGGAACTTATCTGCGATGTTCCGGATTTAATCCCAATTAAGGATAACAGAAAAAATAAAAACAGTTTTTTCATATAGAAAATATTTTGCAAAAATCGGGTTTTTTCCCAAAAAACCCAATTGTTCATTAATTAGGATTGGGTAATGATGCAGAGTGTAACAAATTATTACACTATTTGAAATCTTTAATTCTCAACTGAAGCTTTGTCAGCCCATTGAAGTGGTTTTCCTCTACGCAATAACAAGCGGCAAATTCTCGACCATTAGAAACAGTGGGCAAATGTTCGCTCAAGCCAAAACCTATTGAATCAAGAAATGGTCCACCTTGTGAAACTTGTAATTTTAAATGTTTGTCTTTTAGCACTCGAACGCTATTCGATGATCTTAATCCCGACGACATAAATACCGGCATCGGATTTCCTGGGCCGAACGGAGCCATTCGGTTCACAATTTTCACAAATTCTGGACTAATCTCATCAAGATTTATCTCTAAATCATATTCTATCTCAGGCGATAATGAACTTTGGTCAATATTGTTCACTACTATTTCCTCAAACTTTTCAGTAAAAATCTCGAAGTTTTCTTCCTTGATGGACAACCCAGCAGCATATTTATGTCCACCAAATTGTTCCACCCATTCAGAACACTGCGATATCGCCTCATGAATATCGAAGTTTTTTACGCTTCTTGCTGATCCCGTAAGCATTCCATCATTTAATGAGAATATTATAGTGGGTTTGTAATATTGTTCAACCATTCTACTTGCGACAATTCCAATTACCCCTTTATGCCATTCTTTACCCATAATAACCAAACTCTTTTTTCTTTGTAAAACGGGACTACTATCCACCATTTCAATTGCTGTTTTGGTGATATCAGTATCTAATTCTTTGCGTTCATCATTCTGATCATTTAGAACGCGGGTTAACTGAACTGCTTTTGTGTAATCTCTTTCAATAAGTACACTTACAGCTGCTTTGGCATCAGAAACACGACCTGCTGCATTTATTTTTGGTCCAATTCCAAATACAATATCTTGAACGGTATAGGAAGCTTTTCTTTTGTTGCTTGGCATTAAAGCTTGTAAGCCAATTGAAGGATTTTCATTTAATTTTTTGATTCCATAAAACGCCAAAATTCGGTTTTCTCCTCGCATATCTACTAAGTCTGCAGCTATACTCACAGCGACTAGGTCAATATATTCCATAACCTTATCCTCATCGAACCCCTCTCTTTTCGAATAAGCTTGTATAAGCTTAAATCCAATACCAGCACCGGACAGCTCCTTGTAAGGATAGTGACAATCCACTTGTTTAGGGTTTAAAACAGCAACAGCAGCTGGTATTTGTTCTCCTGGTAAATGGTGGTCGCAAAGTATGAAATCAATACCAAGAGAATTAGCGTAATCAATTAGTTCTATTGAACGGATGCCACAATCCAAAGCGATAATAAGAGTGATCCCTTGTGCTTTTGCGTAATCAATTCCAAGTTTACTTATGCCGTATCCCTCTTTATATCTATGAGGAATATAATATTCGATGTTTTGATTCAGTGTTTGGAAATAAGAAAACACTATACTTACAGCGGTTGTACCATCCACATCATAATCCCCATAAACCATCATTTTCTCTTGAGTATTTACCGCACTTTTAATTCTAGAAATGGCTAAGTCCATATCTTTCATTAAAAAGGGATCATGTAACTCTGATAATTGGGGTCTAAAAAATGCTTGTGCTTTTTCCTTGTTGTCGATTTCACGTTGCAGTAAAATCGAAGAAATGGAAGTAGAAATCTTAAGATTATTAGATAGTTGCGATATCAATTCTAAGTTTGGTAAAGATTTCGCTGTCCATCTGTTTTCCATAGACTTGCAAAAGTCGTTAATTTTCAGGATTTAATAAACATGCAAAAGATATTTTTCTTACTTTCGATGTATGAAAATTGCAAAAAAATCAGTTTTACTGATGTTTAACCTTGCAACGCTAACACTTTTAGGACAAATCAGTATTACAAATTCTGATATGCCTGTATCAGGTGATACTATTCGATATTCCACGGCAAATGCTGTTAATATAGGTGCAAAATGGATGAAAAAAGGGGGAGGGCAAACTTGGGATTTTTCTAAAATTACGCCGGTTTCAGCTGGGTTGTATGAATATCAAAGTGCATTAAAAACTAAATATGCATTTTACTTTTTTGGTCAAACTGGCTTATTAACTGCCGATACATTAGGCGGAGGGCCATTAACCTTTACTAATGTATACACATTTTACTCCAATTCTAAATCAGTTTATAAAGCAGAAGGGATTGGGTATACTACTTCAGGAATTCCACTAGCAGCGAATTATAAAGACGAAGATGAAATATACTCGTTTCCATTAGAGTACAACGATAGTGATGTGACGTCATTTGATTTTGAATTTTCTATACCCGGTCAGAATGCATTTTCATTCAAACAATCTGGGAAAAGAACCAATGTTGTAGATGCATGGGGAAGTATTACTACACCTTTTGGAACTTATAAAGATGTTATTCGAGTGAGGACTTTTGTAGATGAAGTAGATACGATTGTATCAGTTTTTGGGAAAACTCCAATTGCTCGAAAACAATTGTCGTTTAAATGGCTATCGAATAAAGAACATATACCTGTTTTAGAAATTCAAGGACAGATAGATAATCAAGGTAAATTTATCCCAGCAACAATTCAATATAGGGATAGTTTCAGAGGGTTGAGTAGCGGAGGTGGAAACGGTGGAAACCAACCCAATTTTATTGCTGATTTTAAAGTAGATAAAATAAAAGGTGAAGTGAGTATTGATACATTCAAGTTTACAAACCTAACCAAACCATTTGCGGCAACTGCGCAATGGGAGTTTAATCCTAATAGCGGTGTACAATTTGTAAATGGAACATCACAAACATCACTGAATCCTGAAGTTGTGTTTAATCAAGCAGGTACATATTCGGTTAAGCTAACCAGCGGTGGTGGTCCTAATAGTGATGATACAACATACAATGATTTAATTTTTGTAGGATGGGGTGTTGGAACTGAAACGTTAGCCAATTATAATTTCCGAATTAACCCAAATCCATTTAAAGATCGTCTAATTATTGATCCTCTTCAAGGACATATTACTTTAGGTGATATTAATCTATTAAGTGTTTCTGGGCGAAAAATTAAAGTTGATGTTGAATTTATAAATGATAATTATGTTCTTTCAACAGAAAACCTTACCAAAGGAGTTTATTTATTAAGAATTGGTAATCAAACTTGTCGTATTATTAAACATTAACTCTAACAGACAAATGACAATTTCTAAATAACGGAATCTTTAAATTCGCAATCAAAATTAATTAATAAAAAGTGAAACTTGCTATTCTAAAAGAGCGTCGAAACGATGAAAGTCGGGTAAGTATGACGCCAAGTATTGCGGGTAGTATCATTAAAATGGGTTTTGAAGTTTTTGTAGAATCTGGCGCAGGTCTTGCCGCTAATTTTACAGACGAGTCATATACTCAAACCGGTGCTACAGTACAATCCTTTGATCAGTTAAAAGGCTGCGATGCCTTTGTCCATATTAACATCCCAACTGAAGACTTAATTGATTCTCTTCCAGACGATATTTTTTGGATTTCCTCAATTTATCACAGAACAAATGCGGAGGTTGTAGCCAAAATGAATTCAAAGAAATGGAATGCCATTTCTTTGGATGCTATTCCTCGTATATCCCGTGCGCAATCTATGGATATTTTGAGTTCTCAGGCCAACCTTGCGGGATACAGAGCAGTAATTGAAGGAGCTTATCACCTTGATAAAATATTCCCAATGTTAATGACGGCAGCAGGAACCATAACTCCTTCGAAAGTGTTGGTATTTGGAGCAGGTGTTGCGGGTTTGCAGGCAATAGCAACTGCTAAACGATTAGGAGCAGTGGTAGAAGCAACAGATGTACGCCCTGAAACTAAGGAACAAGTGGAAAGCTTAGGAGGTAAATTCATTGAGGTAAAAGGAGCCAGTGTTGAAAGTGAAGGAGGATACGCTAAAGAAGCATCTGAAGAGTATCGCAAACTTCAAAGAGAAGCGGTTAATAAGTCATTATCCCAAGCTGACCTTGTAATTACAACGGCATTAGTGCCTGGTAGAAAAGCGCCAATATTAATTGATGAAGAGCAGCTTGCATTAATGAAAAGAGGTTCGGTAGTTGTAGATATGGCTGCGGAACAAGGTGGAAACTGTGCGAAAACTGAAGCCAATAAAGTAACAGAAGTAAATGGAGTTCGTATAATTGGATCGGTTAATCTACCAGCAACGTTATCTACGAATGCTTCCGATTTGTTTGCTAGAAATATCTGGGAACTTCTTAAGCTAATTGGAAAAGATGGCAACATTACTCTTGATATGGAAGATGAAATCATACAAGGAAGTTTAATTTGTTCAAACGGAACAATTCATAAATTAGAATCGTAAAATCATGGAAGCTATATTAAGTTTTATAGGAGAAAATATTTCATACATCTACCTAATTATTTTAATGGTTTTTGTTGGAGTTGAATTAATCTCTCACGTACCCAGTGTACTTCATACACCCCTGATGAGTGGAGCAAATGCTATCCACGGTGTGGTTTTAATAGGTGCAATTATTGTGCTGGGTAAGGCAGAAACTGATGATTATTTTTCATTAATTATTGGCTTTGTTGGTGTGGTAGTGGGAACACTAAATGTAATCGGTGGTTTTGTTGTAACTGACCGCATGTTGGAAATGTTTAAAAAGAAACCTAAGAAATAAGCCATGGAACATTTACAAGAAATAGCCTACCTCATTGGTTCAGTTGGATTCATAGTAGGTTTAAAAATGATGGGTAAAGCTGATTCTGCTAGAAAAGGAAATCTAGTAGCTGCTTTTGGAATGGCTGTTGCCGTATTAGGAACATTGTTCCTGAATGACAAAGGATTTCACGTGATTGGAAATCTTGGTTATATAATGGCGGCAATTGTATTTGGTACCATTGTTGGAACTATAATGGCAAAACGCGTTCAAATGACCGCTATGCCTGAAATGGTTTCTTTGTTTAATGGAATGGGCGGTTTGGCAGCTGCGCTTATTTCTATAATCGAGTGGAAGCATATCTCTCATGTGCTAGATGAAATGAGAAAAATTTCATCTAGTATGACTTCTGGGGATATAGAAATATCAGAAACATTTAGCCTTGGTTTGTTTATTCCAATTATTGCAGGACTAATTATTGGAACCGTTTCATTTATTGGTAGTATGGTAGCATGGGGTAAGTTAAATGGAAGAGTAGGGGACTTTAGATTCCCTGGACAGCAATATATTAATATGATATTTCTTATAGGAATTATCATTACTGCATATTTTACTTATGATGCAGCAGTTCATTTACAGGATACAACCACTTGGTTTTATGTAACCATGGGTCTTGCTGTGATTTATGGATTATTGTTTGTATTCCCAATTGGAGGAGCCGATATGCCTGTTGTTATTTCATTACTAAATTCATTTACGGGTGTGGCTGCAGCTTGTGGAGGCTTCTTGTACGATAATAATGTAATGTTAATGGGTGGGGTTTTAGTAGGTTCCGCAGGTACCATACTTACTGTAGTGATGTGTAATGCAATGAATCGCTCACTTACAAACGTGCTTATTGGTATGGTTGGCGGTGGATCCGGTTCTGGCGGAGGTTCTGCAACAGGTGGATCTGTTCGTGAAGTTCAACCTACTGATGTTGCAATCATGATGAAATATGCTTCTAAAGTAATTATAGTTCCAGGTTATGGGTTAGCAGTAGCACAAGCCCAACACGTTTGTCATGAATTAGAATTACTATTAGAAGAGGAAGGTGTTGATGTTAAATACGCAATACATCCTGTAGCGGGTCGTATGCCAGGTCATATGAATGTACTCCTAGCCGAGAGTAATGTAGAATATGACAGATTAATTGAAATGGAAGATATTAATTCTGAATTTTCAACTACGGATGTAGTATTGGTGGTAGGTGCGAATGATGTTGTTAATCCAGCGGCAAAAAATGATTCTACTAGTCCAATTTATGGAATGCCTATTTTAGATGTAGATCAATCAAAACAAATAGTAGTACTTAAAAGAAGTATGAAGTCGGGTTACGCAGGAATTGAAAATGCATTATTCTACGATTCTAAATGTGGAATGTTGTTTGGAGATGCTAAAGACAGTTTACAGAAATTAGTAAATGAAGTTAAGAGTCTTTAAGTGATAAAAAAACTAATTTGCACAATCGTTTTTATTTTAAATGCTGGGCTTACAAAGGCCCAGCATTTATATTTAGGAGGGCAAATAGATATTGCATCAGTGAGCATCACACCTGAAATTTCATTGAATGATAATTATCGTGTCGGTACGGTGTTGAAAATCGGATATTCAAAAAACCTTTCATACACAATCCCTGGTAATGAAGTTATGTGGTTTAATGAACACTTTACCTATGGCGGATTTGTACAAAAGATAATTAGAGAGGGCTGTAATATTTGGGGTAAGTCAAAACACAAACCAGGCGACATAGTGATTTCTATATTACCTCGTATAAAATGGGTTTGGGAACTTGGTTTCAGAACTGGTTATGCCACAGTTGAAGATGATAATCCCAAACATGGTTTTTCACATGTTGAAACCATACATTCTTATTTGGCATTACGCAGAGCCATAAATAATTATTCTCAAATAGGGGTTGAAATAGGCGGTGGATATAACGGAATTGGAATGATTTATACTGGAGGACTGCATTATCGGATGCAGTTTTATACAATTTAACTATGCATCGCTCAAACTATAATAGTCTGCAATAATCTCTGCTGCTGATTCCAGCTCTTTTACAGGTTCAAAGCATGTATCACCAATGCATGTATAGATACCTGATGATTGTTTTTCTGTATACTTCAACCAGTGTAATTCAGATTCTGAATTAGACTTAAATATTGTAAACCAAGAAGGAAGTTCTCCCTTTATTTTAATTTCTCCTTGCCAGTTATGAAGAACAGCATGTCCATTTCCAACAGATTCTATTAAAAATAATCTAGCCCAACCTGTATGCCAAGAAGGATGTGAATTCGTCATTTCTTTGGCTTGAGAAAGCAGTATATTATAATATTTCTTGAATTTAATTTCACCTGTATAATTAAATAGTTCCTGCAAGCAAACTGCTAACAGAGTGCTTGAACTTGGAATTACATCATCTGTGATGTCTGGGCGTTGAACGAGTAAGGCCTCATTTTTTGTCCCTGAGAATAAAAATTGATTTCTTTCTTCATTGAAAAACTGTTCAATTGCAGCTTCAATTATGTCATTGGCATAAAACAACCATTTCTCGTCTTGAGACGCTTTGAATAAATGTATCAATCCCTGAGAAACAGATGCGTAATCTTCCAAAAATCCTGGAGTATATCTTTTGCCATTTGAAAAAGTACGGAATAATATTTTCTCGTTATCACCCCAAAGGGTACTAACTAGGAATTCTGCTAATTTTAGTGCTTCGTTTAAAAACATATTATCATCTAAATAATATGCACAATCAGATAACCCTTTAAGCATTAACCCATTCCATGAAGCTAAAATTTTTGTATCACAAGATGGTGTTACTCTAGTGGTTTGAGCTTCGAATAGCTTCGTTAAAACTGTTAATTTTAAATTGTAAAAGTCTTCTCCTGAAATCCCAAGTTCCTCTACAACTTGGAGTGGCGCTTTTGATCCATAAATAATATTAAAACCATCTTCCCAATTTCCGTTTTCTTCAATTTTTGACCAACATTGAATCCATTTAAACTCTATCTCTGTTAGATGCGCCTTAAGTTCATCATAAGTAAAGACATAATATTTCCCTTCAATACCTTCACTGTCTGCATCTAATCCCGAATAGTATCCACCAGAAGGGTCTTTTAATTCTCTTTTGATGAATTCCCAAGTATGGACAGTGACCTCTTTATAAATATCAGCTTTTGACCATGCAAATGCCCTTGAAAAGATAGATAGCATTTGAGCGTTGTCGTAAAGCATTTTTTCAAAGTGTGGAGCAAACCAATATCGATCCGTGCTGTAACGGTAAAAGCCTCCTCGTACGTTATCGTAAATACCACCGTTTGCCCATTTAAGTAATGATAAATGTAAAAATTCCTTTGCTCGGGGATCTTCCGTTAATAAATGATAATCTAATGCATATTCATATTGAATTGGAACCATGAATTTGGGCACTCTAGTTTTTCCGCCTTCCTCCCAATCAACATCCTCAATATAATTTTGAAAAGTTTGAAATAATTCATTTCTACTCGAAATAAAATCTTCATTTAACTTACCAGGATTTGCTATGTTCTGCATTTCATTTTGAAGGTTTTCTGCGTATTTACTGAACTTCTCAGGAGATTTCTTAAATTGTTGAGAGAGTTGAAGTATGAGATTTTGCCAATTGGATTTCGGAAAGTATGTTCCTGCGTATACTGGTCTTCCATCTGGTAAACAAATAGCATTTAATGGCCATCCACCTTTTTGAGTCATTAATTGGCATGCATCCATAAAAAACATGTCGATATCTGGTCGTTCTTCACGATCAACTTTGATAGATACCATGTGCTGATTCATTATTTCAGCCGTTTCATAATCTTCAAAAGATTCTTTTTCCATGACATGGCACCAATGACAAGTGCTGTATCCAATACTTACTAATACTAACTTATTTTGATTCTTAGCCTCTTGCCAAATAGCCTTTGACCATTCATTCCATTCCACTGGATTATATGCATGTTGCAATAAATAGGGACTGGATGAATGAAGTAATTTATTTGGAGGATTGTCAAATGATGCCATTATGTATTATTTTAGTGGAGGATGATCAAAGTTCGGAACTTTGCATGGATTTTGGGGTGGTTAATGTCGATTATTTATTGTGAAAAATCTAATTCACAAATAGAATTGGCGGGAGATTCAACTAGTATTTCGGTTGATACTGGATTTTTAACAGTAGAAGTTGCAATAGACAGTTTATGGTTGTGGACTTGTAACCCGAAAAATCCAAGGAGTGATCAATTAATGCCTGAAAATATATTTGTACAAATGGCTCGAGAAAAGGATACCATTTCTCCTATGATTATACTGCATGGTCAATATGTAAATTATAGATATAGGTTTACAAAAGGGATGGAGAATGTACAAAAATCTATTAAGAAAAAGGGCTTAAAACCAAGTAAAATAGAATTTAATAAAACAGAATTATTGTACTACAATAATTCCGGAGGTGCACCAAGTATACGTGCAGAAGTACCTATCATCTACAGAAATAAAAAGTACTTATTTAGAACAATTTTACTCCTTTATAAAAAGGTATATTATCCTTCTGGAGATTTGGAATTAAGATACATAAAGGACTTACCTAAAGAGAAAAGAAAAAAGCCTTAGTTCCAATCTGTATATCTCGACGATTTTTCTAAGTGGTCTTCTATACTATCGGGTAAAGAATGAAATAGGTCTCTTCCAATCACCGACTCTAATGAATCTACAGACACCACATAATCTGACAGTGGAAGTTTTGATCCTCTGTTAGGTAGAATGAATGCAATCGCTTTATCTACTCCCGTGGTGTCTAATAATGCTTTGTAAAAATAATTTGGGACTGCAATTTTACAAGTCTTGCCAATAAAATTATCGGGTTTATCTGAAAGAATAGGCCCTGTAACAATAAAGAGTTCACCCTCCTTACTAGTCCATTCTCTTACTTTTGCCTCAAGTTTCTTCCAAATGCCACGATTGAATTTAGGTCTTTGAGGTGAAATATTACTCATGAAAAAGCTCTCTTCCATTGCTGTTGTGGAAAATGCCATGTCGGCGGCAGGAGCCAGGTGCCCTCTATCGAATCCTGTTTTAGAATAGTCTGATGTTATTGGAGTTTTGGTTTTTACATACGGATCGGGTTTAAATCTATTACTCCTTTTAGCTACTTTTTTTAATTCTGAGCTTTTTAAAGAATAGGCAATCCAACTGGCTTGTTCATATTCTTCATTATAGTTTAAAGTATACGCGTAGTGCTCAATAATCTGATCTCCCTCAATTATTTTAGGTAACTCTAAATTATCTTCGGGTATTTGACTAACCCAAGAAATTAGTAATAAACTTGAAATGAATAATGCAGAATTACGGATACTCATATGACCAAATTTAATAAAACTAATTTGCTAATCCTCGAATTTGAGGCCATCAATAATCGATTTTACAACCCAAGGACCCTTATACACAAACCCAGTGTAAATTTGAATTAAACGAGCTCCTCTTTTTATTTTTTTATTTGCCTCTTCTACAGTAAAAATACCACCGACTCCAATAATAGGTATATCTGCTCCTATTGCTCTATATAAATTAGATTGTATGGATGTGGATGCCTCAAATAAGGGTTTACCGCTTAAGCCACCCGAACCAATTTCTTGAATAAGTTTTTCCGAAGCCTCAAGTTTGTCTCTTGAAATAGTAGTGTTTGTTGCAATGATGCCTTGGATAGGAAGCTTCTTAATTACACTCACCAAATTTTTCAACTCAGCAGGTTGAAAATCAGGTGCAATTTTTAGAAAAATTGGTTTAAATATGTTTCTTTTTTTTCTAATAGCATCTAATTTTTCAAACAAAGGAACCAAAAATGATTCATTTTGTAAGTCTCTGAGCCCCGGGGTATTAGGGCTGGATACATTCACGGTAATATAATCTACGTGGTCGTAAAGTTCCTCAAAACAGTAAACGTAATCATTTGCCGCCTCCTCATTGGGAGTAACCTTATTTTTACCAATATTACCACCTATAATTAAACCTTTAGGACGTTTTTTTAATCGTTCTACCATGGATGAAACACCATCGTTATTGAACCCCATCCGGTTTATTAATGCCTCGTCAGTAACCA
>JAURNR010000015.1 GCA_030830065.1 Bacteroidota bacterium
CATTTATAAACTCGGAGCTTTGTATCAGGTAGAGTCAAATTTAAGTTTATCCATAACACACGAAATTTCGCCAATAAAGTTTCCTGTGATAGACCAATCTGCATTTTTGCCAGTAAAAATCAATACTAAACAAAGCATCGCTATGATTTCTATTTTTCCCGCCTACCAGAAGAATATAAGTATTGGTATTATCAACGGGGACCCCATTTACCGGTTAAAGGAAATGAAACTTCAAAAATTAACTACTGATGTATTTTTTGATTATTCATTCCAAACAAAAAAAGAACGATTCAAGATTCGAATCCAATCAATGGATAAAACAATTTACCGGGCTAATTGGTCCATAGATTACAACGTAAGCAAAAAATTACGAATACAGCAAAAGAGTATACTTCAAGGTGACAATATTAATTTAGGGGGGTTGATTTCTATTGGGACTTTTTGGAATTTCAATAGGTTTAAGTTTAAAACCGTTGCTTTTGCCTATGAGACAAACCAAAAACCACTGTACATTACGCGAAGTGCAATTCAATTACCCTGGGAACTACAAATTGTATCGGGAAGTGGTTTAAGTATTTGGTGGATGTTCTCTCGTAAATTCAGCAGATTAAGTGTACAAAGCAGCGTAGAGATGCAATTAAAACGGGAAATCGAAGCATACCTTTGGCAAAAGCCACGTATTTTTGTACAAATAACTATACCATGAGAAAGCACACTAAATTGAGCGTTAATATAAATAAAATTGCTACCATAAGGAATGCCCGTGGTGGCAATAATCCCAATCTTATTGAGGTTGCCAAAGATTGTGAACATTTCGGTGCAGAGGGTATCACCGTTCATCCAAGACCAGACGAGCGCCACATAAGAAGAACTGATGTTTTTGATCTTAAAAAAGTAGTTAATACTGAGTTTAACATCGAAGGTTATCCAAGTACAGAATTTATTCAGTTAATACATGATATTAAACCTGAACAGGTAACTTTGGTTCCTGATCCGCCAGAAGTATTAACCTCAAATAATGGATGGGATACTGAAAAATATGGGGACTTTCTGAAGGTTGTTATTGCAGATTTAAAAAAGAGCGCGGGAAGAGTAAGTATTTTCCTAAACCCTAAACCGCAATTAGTTCCATCTGCAAAAAACACCGGTGCCGACCGCATAGAGCTTTATACGGAACAATACGCTGCTGATTACATAAAGGGCAATTTAGATAATGCCATTGCACCATATTTGGAAACGGCTAAGAAAGCTCAAGAATTTGAATTAGGAGTAAATGCGGGACATGACTTGGACTTAAATAACCTTCATTACTTGACAAAAAACATGGAAAACTTATTGGAAGTAAGTATTGGCCATGCATTAGTGTGCGATTCACTTTATCACGGCTTACAAAATACGATACAAATGTATCTAGAGAGATTAAGTATTTACGAAGAATAAAATTTAAATGCGAAGAGGGTTTTTGTGGGTCATATTATTTTTTTTTAGTAATCAGTTGTTTGCTTGGGGATTCGAACCTCATCAATTGATAAATAAACACGCTGTATTAATTCTGCCATCCCCCCTATTTGATTTTTATAAAAAGCATATTAAATACATTACTGAACATGCTGTAGACCCTGATAAAAAAAGGTATATCGATACAAATGAAGCTCCTAAACATTATATTGATCTGGAAATTTTTATCGGTATTGACTCAGCCCCTTTAAATTACAATGCTGCTAAAACAATATGGGGTACGGACTTAATTAAAAAGCAAGGCAGTGTTCCTTGGACCGTTTATTTTACTATGCAACGATTGCAGTATGCATTCGAAAAGCAAAATCTAAAAAACATACTCAAATTGTCGGCTGAATTAGGTCATTATGTTGCAGATTTACATGTTCCTTTACATACTACTGAAAACTATAATGGTCAATTGACTAATCAACATGGAATACATAAACTTTGGGAAACTGAAGTAGCTGGCATTTATAATAATTATGCATTCCTTCCTAATGAAGCTCAATATTTACAAAAACCATTAGACAGTATCTGGAAGTGGATGTGGGAAAGCCACGATCAACTAGCAAATATTTTTGCGTGTGAAAAAAAATGCAGAGATAAAAATCAGTCAGGTTTAACCCAATCGTACACTACACAAACTAATGGAATAATGAGTTTACAAAATAATGTTGACTTTGTCCGCGAGTATGACAAATGCCTAAAATTAAAAGTTAACCTAAGAATGGAAGAGTCTATACAACATATCGCGAGTTGTATATATACCAGCTGGATTTTGGCAGGGCAACCTCCGTTACCAGACCATAATGAGCTTCCTGATGAAGTAGCTTTAATTAATAAAGAAAATACCAATTCCCATGATCATGGCAGTTGCCATCATTAGAAATTAGGCTTCATTGAATATTTCTCATAAAATCGAAGCAAAACATCTACTGCTTCTTTTGCGGTATCTACTATTGTAAAAAGGTTAGTATCCTTTTCACTAACGTATTCATTTTCAGCTATAAGGGTATTTTCAATCCAAGATACTAGAGGACCCCAAAATTTAGAATCTACCAAAACAATAGGAAACTTTGCTCTTTTATCGGTTTGTACTAATGTTAATGCTTCAAATAATTCATCCATGGTTCCAAACCCTCCAGGCATAACTATAATACCTTGTGAGTATTTCAAGAACATCATTTTTCTAACAAAAAAGTAATTAAAGTTTAATCGTTTGTCGTCATCCTGATATGGATTATTTGATGTTTCAAAAGGTAGATTAATATTCAGTCCCACACTGGCGCTGCCACCTTGTTTTGCTCCTTTATTACCTGCTTCCATTATACCAGGGCCACCACCTGTAATAATTCCCCAGCCAGCCTCTGATAATAATCTCGAAATATTTTCTGCCAATAGATAGTGAGGATGATTGGGTTTAGTCCTTGCTGATCCAAAAACGGAAACGCATGGTCCAATTTCAGCCATACGATCAAACCCATCGACAAATTCAGCCATAATTTTAAAAATACCCCAACTGTTAGAACTAGCAATTGACGGCCAATCTTTATTTGCAAAAGCTTTTTCGATACGCTTTAATTCATTTTCATTTAATTTTTCCATAATTATTTATTCTATTTCTAACACTTTCATTTCTATTCTTCTATTAAATGCCCGTCCCTCGTCAGTTTCATTTGAAGCCATTGGCTTTGAAGGACCATATCCTTTTGATATTAATCTTTGGGAAGAAATTCCCTGTTCCACAAGATATCGTTCCACTGATTTTGCTCTATTCTCTGACAATTCTTGATTGTGCTCCGCACTACCTGTGTTGTCGGTATGACCTGATATCTCAATTTCCATTTTTGGATTGTCTATTAGGATTTTCACCACCACATCAAGCTCTACAAAACTTTCATGCTTTAATAAATATTTATCGATATCAAAGAAAATATTATTTAGTCTGACAACTTGGTTCTTTTTGATTTTTTCAAGTTCAGCAACTATTTCAAATGGTTTTTCACTAGTTGATTTTTCTGGTTGAAAATTTCTAGAATCAAATAAATAACCTTCTTTTGAAGAGTGCAAAGCGTAGTTATTTCCGGGTATAATGGGTATTAAAAATTCATCTACTGAATCTTCAAAAATAATTTTGTTACTTTTCAAATCAACCAATTGTACATGAGCTGCAATTGCCTCTTTTGTTTCTTTGTCAATAACCATACCCAATAAGTAATTCACCGGCTCTGGTTTATACTTTTCCGGAAGATTCATTTTGTAGATATCCATCCCTCCAAAACCACCAGAACGAGTTGAAGCAAAATATGCCTTCTCTGCCCTAGCGTCTACATAGAAACCAACATCATCGCGTTCGGTATTGATACCTCTTCCCAAATTCACTGGTAAACTCCACTGGCCGTTATCATCCTTTCTGACCATAAAAAAATCATGCTCCCCATAACCTTCATGCCCCCTACTTGAAAAATATAAAGTCTTACCGTCATAATGTAGAAAAGGTGCTTCTTCGTCACCTTCAGTATTTATCTCAACACCTAAATTTTCAGGAATAGACCACTTCCCATTTATCTTATGTGCAATCCAAAGGTCCTTCCCCCCTTGCCCTCCAGCCCTTGAACTAGCAAATACCAAAGTATTTCCATCACCACTTATAGAGGGCTGAGCATCCCAAGCAGAGGTATTAATATTAGGACCCATATTTTTTCTTGATCCCCATTTACCATCAGTTAAATCACTGTAAAATAAGTCACAGCTACCATAGCCACCTTGATTGCATACAGTAAAGTAAAGTCTTTGCCTTTCTGGGCCAATATAAACAGAACTTGTACCCTCATTTTCTGGAGTATTTACTCTACCTGGAGCAGGTACAGATTGGGACCACTGAGAGTCATTAGCCTTGTAGGAAAAATAGAAATCTTCCTGTGAGCGAACCAATCTAGTGTATACAAAAGTATTTCCATCAATAGGCATTCCTGGCCAGTATTCATGCGCTTTAGAGTTTATTGAAGGCCCCATATTTTGTATCTCCAATTGTGCAATAATTACGGATTCTTCACGAGCCATTGCAATAGCCCTTCTCAAACGATCTATTTTACCTTCTACCGTTTTATTTGCTGCATCCTTTTTAGGATTATAACCTCGGGTTTGAGGTGCTTTATCGAATCCTTCAATTATTTTTTCCGCCTCATCATACCTGTTTAATCTAAATAAATATGAAGCATAGTAATAATAATTTGCTTGGTAGCAACTATCGTATTTTATAACATTTGCATGAGCTTGTAGTGCAGTTGCAGAATCCCCCAATGCCTCGTGAATTGCTGCCTGAAGTGCATAATTCTGAGACTTATTTGGATTACATTTTATTGCCTTCTTTATACTTTTTGCAGCCTCTCCAAAAGAAGCCATTTGAAATCTACCAAATGCCTCTTCTGTATATTTTTCACATCTCCCTTTACCGCCCGTAAGTGAACCGCACGCTGAAATAGTAGCCAAAATTATGCTGGCCACAGCTGCTTGAATTAAAATTCTCATTTCCAAGTTAATGTTTTTAAAATGTGCTGCACATCCTGCATCAAATATTGATAAATTGGAAGTACTGAGTCTTTGTCTGTTTTTTGGTTAAAATATAATGCACCCCGCAAAAAGTTCTGTGAACTATCCGTAGCATAAAAATTAAGGTTAGTAGCTGTATTTCCTTGAATATGATAAATCAATCCCCTCAAGTTTGGATTATACGCATTAACGGGATCTTCAATAATATCTTCCGCTTTTTGCAAATGCTTATATACAAGAGATCTCGTATCCGTAATCATAGAATCTAAATCAACATTATTTTTAAAATTATAGTAGGTAAAATGGAGAGTTGCATCAAACACCGGGAACTCTACATTATACCAAAACGGACTTTCAGCACTTTTATCTTCCACTATTAACGCATATTGGGGTATTTCAAATTGATAGGGAGATTCTTCCTTTTCAATTGGAGAATATGTTTTCACAGGAAGCATAACTCTGGGGTAAGCATGCGGCTTTGGAACATAATCTACCTCATTTGAACATGCATTTAACGATATTAATAAAATGCTGATAAATACTATTTTAAATACTTGAATTTTCATTTTGGGGTAGTACAATTTTAACCTTCTTTACCTTCTTAGGATTTGCTGCCTCTACTATAAACAGTAAATCCTTTAATTTTATTCTCTCGTTACGGCGCGGGATTTTTCCCATTTCCTCAGAAACAAGGCCTGCAACTGAGTCAGATACTATTTTCAAGTCTGCAAAATAGTCGTGAGGTAATCCAAGTTCTCTTAAAACATCCACAATAGGTGTTTTGCCTTCAAAAATATATGTTGCCTCATTTATCTTCTCAAATTCAGATTCTTCATCATCAAACTCATCCTTTAAATCGCCGAACACCTCTTCTAGCAAGTCTTCTAAAGTAACCAAACCAGATGTACCTCCGAACTCGTCAACAACAATTGCCATGTGTAATCTATTTTGTTGAAATTCGTTTAAAAGATCATCAATAGGTTTATTTTCTGGAACAAAATATGGTTTAAATATATGTTCAGACCATTTAAATTTATCATCTTCGTCTATATATGGAAGTAAATTTTTAACATTTAAAATACCTTCAATTGTGTCGAGATTTTCACGATAAACCGGCATTCGAGAAAACCCATCTTCTCTGATAACACTCAATACTTCATTATAATTCAGGCTATTTTCTAATGCTACAATATCTAGTCTGGGACACATGATTTGTTTTACTTGAATACTAGACATATTTACAATTCCTTTAAGAATTTCTGTTTCTTGATCCACAGCAGATTCGTTAGAGGTTAGCTCAATAGCTTCAGTAATTTCTTCTGGAGTAATATCGGAATGTCCTTTACCTGCACTTTTTTCTAATACTCGTCCAAGCTTTTCAAGTATTGCCGTAAAAGGCCACAATACAAATACAAATGAACTCATTGGGAAAGCCAACAAATTTGCCGTTTTTCGGTAATTTCTAGTTGCATAAACTTTAGGAATCACCTCTCCAAATATCAAGATTAAAAGTGTAACAAATAGGGTATCAATAGCAAGCTTTAAATAAGGATATTCTTCTTCATTTAATATTTTATCGTAAAAAAATAATGATGAGATTATGAAAGCAATATTTGCAAGACTATTCATAAGCAACATTGTTGCTAACAATCTTTTTGGCTGAGACAGTAATCTTAGAATAGTTCTTTGACTTTTCCCGTCTTGTTCTGAAAGTTCCTTTAAGTCTGAGTCTCTATGGGAGAAAAATGCATTCTCACTACTGGAACAAATAGCAGAAACCAACAAACAAAATAACATCCAAACAAATACTCCAACAATTATCGGAATATCGGCCGAATCAATTGGTTTAAATATGCCTAAAACCCCGAAATAATTCATTTCTAATCTTGTGCATCTCCTGAGTTACTATCTTCAATAACCCTAGTGCTTGAACCTGTTGAAGAGTCAATCATTTGATAACTTATTACTCTTATTTTCCTTACTGTTTTCTCTTGACCCTCTTGATCTGTATAGCGATCAGTTCTTATTCTACCTTCGCAGTAAAGAAGCATACCTTTTTTAAAATATTTCTCAGCATTTTGTGCTTGTTGATCCCACATTTCAAGATTGTGCCATTCAGTACTTTCCATCACTTGTCCATCCTTCATATATTTTTCATTTGTAGCTAAAGTGACATTAGCCACAATTCTACCGCTCTCCAGTTTTCTAATAACCGGATCTTTTCCAAGACGTCCCAATAAAATAACTTTATTTATCATACCTTTTTAATACAATTTCTTGTTTAGACAATTTTAATTTAATCGTGTATCCAATCAACGAATTTAAGCATTAACTTGTGTAAAGGGAAATTATTTAAATTCGCAATTTTGATGCGATTATTCAATTGATTATCTATCAGTTGACTCTTATCCAAACGCCACAATATAGCAGTAATTGTTTGGTGCGAAAGCTTATGAGTAGTTATTCCCAAGGCTTTAGTGGGAACTTTAATATCCAAAGAATCCTTTAGGCCTACCAAGTCGAGTAATTCAAGTGGAAATTCAGTTGTACCCTTCTCAATATTTGGAAACTCATATAATCCACCCCAAATGGTATCTGTTGGTCTTTTTTGTATTAAGCAATTGTCTTGCTTGTCGGTTATAAATAGATAGTGAATTGTTCTTTTTTGAATTTTAGTTTTTTTGATATTTACCGGCAGTATATTTTGCAGACTCTTACTTTTTGCCACACAGTTTTCTGCGAATGGGCAATTTTCACAATTTGGATTTTTTGGAGTACAAATCAGAGCACCTAATTCCATCATGGCCTGATTAAAAGTTGATGGATTATTCTTGGGAATTACTTCCATCAAATGAGCAAAAGCCAATGATTGAAATTTCGCTAATTGTATGTTTTCAACTAACCCTAAAAACCTAGCAAATACTCTTTTTACATTTCCGTCTACCACAGGAACAGGTTCTTCAAATGCAAAGGAAGCGATTGCAGCTGCCGTGTAATCACCCACCCCAGGAAGCTTTTTAATGCTTGTAAAGTTTTCCGGGAACTTCCCATCTAAGTCATTTATGACCACATTAGCCGCTTTTTGCATATTCCGAGCACGCGAGTAATATCCTAATCCCTGCCAAATTTTTAGCACTTCTTCTTCATCTGCTACCGCCAGATCGTAAATTTTCGGGAATTTATCGACAAATTTAATATAATATGGAAGCCCTTGATTTACTCGTGTTTGTTGTAAAATTATTTCAGAAACCCATATATAATAAGGATTTAGAGTATCACGCCAAGGCAATTCTCTTTTTTCTAATTCATACCACGTCAATAACTTTGGGATAACTCTTTCAAAAGACATTATGCAAAAAACGTGTTTATTTACTTTTTTTGCACTTGAAACCATGACAAAGTCTGAAATCGTAAACGAAATTGCCGTACGCACGGGTCTTGAGAAGGCAGCTATAGCGGACACCATTGACAATTTTTTTGTTGTCGTAAAAAACTCTATGATCAATGGAAACAATATCTATTTGAGAGGTTTTGGAACTTTCGAACTAAAAGAGAGAAAGACCAAAGTGGCAAGAAATATTAAAAGAAACACATCATTGGTTGTGCCTGCGCATCATGTTGCTCGTTTCAAACCCGCAAAAGAATTTGCTCAACAGGTTAAAGAGAGCAAAGTTCTTAGTGAGCGTTTATCTTAAGAGGATACAAATTGAATCAACCGAAGAAATACCGCTTAGTTGTCGTATTAAGCGGTGTTGCTTTATTGGTTTTTGGTGTTGTATACCAATGGAAAACTTCCAAGGTAAGTTCAATAAGTAATCAAACGAGCCTCAAAGGTTCACCTCAGGGCATGCCCCAAATTTCTGAGGCATCAAAAGAAGCCATTGTCTCTAGATCTCAATTCTTATCCCTTGTATTCGAAAACATAAAACCACCTAGACCAATTGCCAAAGTATTAATTGACGGCAAAGAAGCAAGTAAAGATTCAATGCTTGTTGCGCTCAAATGGTCCAAAGAAACTCAAAACCAACCATTGGCCTGCCTACTGGAGTTAGAATTATTAAACTATCACGGAATGGGTGATTTAACAGAAATTGCTCGTAATTCTATTTTCGTAGCTGCTTCCATCACTGAAAATGGCAAGGTAAGTGCCTATTTATATGAGAACGGTAAAAAAATAATCGACGAAGGGTTAGCGAAAGACTCAACATCCATGCCGTTAAGAAACGCACTAATTATTTATCAGAGCGAGTATTTGAATCAACCAATGGCCTTCTTAAAAACTCTCCGAACATCCCAAAAGATTGACTCAAATGATTTAGAATTGAATTATATTCATCTAAATCTTTTAAAAAAATCAAACCAATGGGAAAAAGCGATAAAAAAGTTAGAAAAATTAGTATCTTTGCAACCCCAAAACCCGTATTGGTTGTTCGAAACGAGCGACTTATATGGGATGATGGGAGATTCAACAAATGCTAAAATATATTTAAATTTAGCAGTTGAAATGCAAAGAAAAATAGAACCTAATAGATAGAATAAGTTATGCCAAGCGGTAAGAAAAGAAAAAGACATAAGATTTCAACACACAAGCGTAAGAAGCGTCTTCGCAAGAACAGACATAAGAAAAAATAATTGGCTAATTTAGACTGCCTTTGACAAACGAATTAATCATACGTAAAAATTCGTCTAGTTTAGAAATTGTCCTTCTTGCAGATAAAAAACTCTCAGAGTTTCACAGAGAAGAATTTGATGCGCCTTTCCAAGTAGGAGATTTCTACTTAGGGAAAGTGAGGAAAATATCTCCATCATTGAATGCGGCTTTCATTAATCTACAAGCCGAGAGAGATGGATTTCTTACATATTTTGACCTCGGTCCGAATGTGAAAACTGTGAATAAGTTCGTCAAGACGGTTAGACAAAATGACCGGCTTCCATCGGATTTAGATCGACTTCAATTCGAAGATGCAATTCAAAAAACTGGAAAAATTAGCCAAGTGCTGCGCACTGGGGAGGAGTTGCTCGTCCAAGTTATTAAGGAACCTATTGCAAACAAAGGACCAAAAATCACTTGCGATATTTCTCTTCCAGGCAGATTCTTGATCCTTGTACCTTTCTCGAATACAATTTCCATTTCTAGAAAAATAGGTAACACAAAAGAGAAAAGTAGACTAAGAGATATTGCGCAGAGTATAAAACCTAAAAATTTTGGAGTGATAATTCGAACCGTTGCAGAGGGTATTGAATTAGAAGAATTAGACAAAGACCTCCGCGATTTACTCAAAAAATGGGATGATATTATTATTGGCTTAAAACGCGCGAAGGTTGGTGATAGAATTACTGAAAATGAAAATCGCTTAGAAACCTTAATTAGGGATATTTTAAATCCAAGTTTCTCATTAATTGCAACCGATGATTCCCAGCTTCATGCTACATTAAAATCAACTATTGAGAGATACAAGCTAAACCCATCAATGCTCAGACATTATCAGGGTAAAACTCCAATTTTTGACCAATATGGGGTTAATCAACAAATAAAAAGTTCATTTGGAAAGAATGTTCCTTTTTCTGGCGGAGCTTATTTGATTATAGAGCATACTGAAGCATTACACGTTATTGATGTAAATAGTGGAAATACTTCCTTCGACCCTCAGAATCGGGAAGAAAACGTATTTAAAATAAATTCTGAAGCGGTAAATGAAATTGCCCGACAGGTAAGATTAAGAGACATGGGAGGTATAATAGTAGTTGACTTCATAGACATGAAGGATCCGAAGAAAAAATCTGCCCTACATCAGCTTTTAAAAGAAGCAATGTCTACCGATCGCGCAAGGCACACAATTTTACCAATAACCAAATTTGGTTTAGTTCAGATTACTCGTGAGCGAGTTAGGCCTCAATTAGAAATTGCGAATACGGAATTATGTAGTACTTGCATGGGTACAGGGAAATCTGTAGGTACAGTTCAACTAATTGATAAAATCATTAACGAGATTTTTTATCTCTGGGATAATATGAACCAGAAAAATCTTACACTAAAAGCTAACCCTCTAATAATTAATTACTTTAAAACAGGATTCCCGAGTTTAAGACTAAAATGGTGGTTAAAACATCAAAGGTGGCTCGCATTGGATATAGACCAAAACACTTCACTGACTTCCTACGAATTCATTAACGGAGACAAGCAAGTAATTTCATAAAAAAAGCCCTCCGAAGAACGGAGAGCCTTTTTAGTTATGGAAATTTAGTTTTATTTCTCTTTTTGAGTTAGTGCATAAATCACCAATCCAAATCCAATTTTGTTCACAGCATCACCGATGTTGTAAATTACATCCATTAACTGATGTCTAGACGCTACAACATCCTGTGTTAAGCCTTCTGTTCCTGTACCTGCGATATTAAATAAGCCACCAGGGGTTCCTAAGATATATCCCAACGGATAAATCGCCCAGCCCACCAATACAAACCAAGCCAATATTTTAACTGCTTTTTGTACGTTTTCTCCCGCATCTTTAGCTAACTGAGCCACTTCTCCGGACCATACTAAATATACAATGTAGAAATATGCTAATCCCGAAAGAATACCCCAAAGGACAGAAGATTCAGGTTGTATTATTTCACCAAAGTAACCTGTAACAAGCATAATTACCGAGGCCAGGATTAATTTCCATAGAAGACCTAGTTTTGCACCTGCTTTTTTCGTGATTAAATAAAACTCTACACACATCAATGGAACAGTAAGCATCCAATCAACATAACGGAAAAATGTTGGGCTCGAATGATAATCATTGTAATAATCTCGCATGTAGTAATAATGCACAGCAGCAATAAAAGTGATTAATCCTGAAACAAGTAACGACGTTCTCCATTTTTCAGGAACATTTCTCATTTCAAAAAAGAAGAAGACCGATGCGGCCATCATGGCCATTGTACCAACAAAAAATGTAAACGACGTCACATCAATCGTCGGAGCTGAAGCTAATAAATTTATCATAATAATTTTGTTTAGTTGTTGACAATGAATAACAAAGGAGTTTACAAAAGGTTTTTGTATTCTTAATTATTTACATTGATTTACACGTACTTACAACATGTAAAGTCTTGTATTTACTAATATTTTTTAATTTGTTGAATTATTTAATTAAACATTTTTTTCTGATTTACTGAGTATTACCAATTTTCAAATTCTTAAAATATTCAATTCTCTACACGAAAAATTGTATTCCTTATTCAAACCTATATTCGCACATATGACACGGATAATCCAACTGATTGTGTTTTATTCAATACTTCTAACAGTAAATTTACTTAGTGCACAAAAGCAATTTATACGTATTGAAATTATTGATAAAGAATCGCAGATGCCAATAACGGGTTCCGAAGTGATACTTAAAAATAACTTCGGCCCAATCTTGAAGCAAAACAAGATTGATAAAGGACAATATTCAATCGAAGCCCCTTTGGGACGCTATAACCTAAGTATTATTTCTGAAGGTTATCAAACAATTCAACAAAATGGCATTCTCATAAATTCCGGAAAGGAAGTAATCCTTAGAATAGAAATGGAGCAGGATATTACTAAAATCAACCAAATCACCATTCATAGTAATTCCTCATCAGATAATCCAAACAATGACGGAGCATTAGTTTCTGCAAGACTGTTTACCGTAGATGAAACGGATAGATTTGCGGGTAGCCGCGGTGACCCAGCAAGAATGGCATCAAATTTTGCCGGTGTTCAAGGCGCAGATGATTCCAGAAATGATATTGTTGTAAGGGGAAACTCTCCCGCCGGGATATTGTGGAGAATAGAAGGGATTGATATTCCAAATCCAAACCATTTTGCTATTCCAGGTACTACTGGTGGTTCTGTCTCAATAATAAACAACAAGATATTAGCTAATAGTGACTTTTTTACGGGTGCATTCCCAGCAGAATATGGCAACGGAATTGCAGGAGCTTTTGATCTAAAACTCAGGAAGGGAAATTCCAATAAAAATGAAGTTTCTTCACAGCTTGGAATACTTGGTTGGGACATCCTAACTGAGGGTCCCTTGAACAAAAACGGAGCTTCCTATCTATTGACCTACCGATATTCTACTCTATCGATGTTTAATGCTCTTAATATTCCTATTGGCACCGATGCTATCCCCCAATATCAAGATGCGTCCTTTAATTTAAATTTCCCTCTAAAGAAAAATGCACAGCTTAAATTCTTTGGGCTAGGTGGTAAAAGTAATATTGATATAATGATATCGGATAAAACTGAATCAACCCGAAACTTATATGGAGATAATGACCGAGATCAATTTTTTGGTTCTAAAATGTACGTTTGGGGTTGTAGTTATACAAAACCTATCAATAAAAATTCTTACATCAAGGGTATAGTAAGTTTCAATTCCCAAGAAGTACAAGCTGATCATCAATTGGTACACCGCAAGGTGATTGACACGTTTGAAAAGGACGGTGAAATATATAATAGGTTTGAGATAGATAGTATCATACCGAATTTACATTACCGCTTTCTTAACCAAAGTATTGGGGTACATTTATTTATTAACACACGATTATCTCCAGTAAACACTTTAAAATACGGATTACAGTATCGTCATTATTTTTATAATTTTTTTGATAGCAACCTTAATATAAATCCAACATTACCAAACCTTGGTGGTTGGGATATTAGATGGAATGCAATTGGCAGTGGCGACATGATTATTCCCTATGCTCAATTAAAGACTCGTTGGAATAAGAGACTTACCACAGTAACCGGAGTTCAATCACAATATTTTGGTATCAAGTATAACCCACAACTCCAACTAAGTGGTACACAAACTGAATCCCATTCAGATATAGTATGGTTCTTACCAAGATTTTCGGCCGAATATCGGTTAGATACCAAAAACACATTGAATTTTGGAATGGGACTACATGCACAAAATCAATCTGAATATATTTATTTCTACAATATTCCCGGACAACCCCAACCTCATAATTTAGGTATGGGCCTTACTAGAAGTGCCCATTATATTCTAGGATGGAACTACAACTTCATGCCTGGCAGTAGAATTAAAATGGAAACTTATTATCAAAACCTTTGGAATATTCCGATTGAGGTCCAATCATCCTCATTCAGCCTCGCAAATACTGGTTCTGGTTTTAGCAGATTTTTCCCTAACAAATTGATTAATAACGGAATTGGACGTAATTATGGGTTAGAACTAACTCTTGAACGTTTTTTCAGTAAAGGATTTTATTATCTTTTTTCGGGAAGTTTATTCAAAGCCGAATACCAGGGCAGTGATGGAATTTGGAGAAATTCAGACTTTAACACAGATTATGCTGTTAATGCCCTTTTTGCCAAAGAGTTTAAAATCAGGAGTAAAAATGTCTTAAATATTGGCGGTAAAGCAACTTTTGCTGGGGCTAGACGCTTTTCACCTATCGATTCAGTTAAATCAGTGAATGCCAGAGAATATATTGAACTTGATGCCGCAAAAAATACAGAGCGATTTGATCAACCATATATGCGTTTTGACATTAGAATTGCCTACCGAATTAACGCTAAAAAAAGCTCGCATGAAATCGCTTTTGATTTGGTAAACTTCACAAATAATAAAAATATCTTAAATTATACTTTTATAAACGAACCTCCATACAAGCGTATCGCATACCAATTAGGATTTCTACCACTATTCTATTATCGGATTGATTTCTCATTATAAATAGGTAATTGTCCTAACCAATATACATGTGTACAACCACTTTTTGCTCCAAATAAGTGGAATATTAAATTCGTATGATATGAATAAACTGTGGTTGTTGTTACTATCCGGGATAACGATGTTTTCTTGTGTAAGTAAAAAGGAATATCAAGCACTCAAGAAAGAGCGTGATTCAATTTCTCACGTTTGTATGCTTGAGCGTCGTGCAGAAATAAAATATCGAGATTCAATACTAAGAGAAGTGAAAAAGGTTGAGATTGAAATGGATAAACAGAGACTAATTGCGAGCGCACTTAGAGACAGTTTACAAATTTGTCATAACAATCTTGAAGAAAATAAATTATATCTTGAAAATCTAGGAGAGAATTTAACTGAAAAACAAAAGCAAATAGCCCAGGAAATAGCTGCAAAAAATAAAGCGATTGCCGCAAAAGAGTTAGAGCTAAACGATGCCCTCGCGGAAGCAGAAAAAGAACGAATACGTCTTGTTAAACTTAGAGAGGAGCTCGAATTAATAAGTCAACGTGTTAAAGATTTAGAAGCTGAGTTACGCAGAAAAGATAGCGCAGTTATTCTGTTAAAAGAGGCAATCATGAATGCGCTAGCAGGTTTTGAAGATTTAGATATTAAAGTTGAATATAAAAATGGAAAAGTATACGTAATCTTACCAGAAAAATTATTATTCAAAAGTGGAAGTACCTCTGTTGATCCTAAAGGAGTTGAGGCATTGCTGAAGATTTCAAAAGCACTGAAAGAAAAAAACGATGTACAAATTGGTGTTGAAGGACACACGGACAATATCCCGCTGAAGGAAAGTGATAGAATGAAGGACAACTGGGATTTAAGTGTTCTAAGGGCAACCAGTATATCTAGAATTCTAATTGAAAAAGGTGGCATATCCGACGAACGAATTACCGCTATGGGAAGAGGTGCAACCATGCCAGTGGCCGACAACGGAACTCCCGAGGGAAGAGCAAAAAACCGTCGTACAGAAATAATCTTAACGCCTCAGTTAGATAAAATTCTTGAGATTTTGAATTCTAATTAGGTTGGGGATCCGAATAGCATACATCGAAAATCAAAAAAATGCTGCAATTGATGCATTGTGCGCAGATTATATAAAAAAAACAAAAGGAATTTTCTCTTTTCAATTGATTAAACTCCCTGCTGCAAAACAGTCTGACCCAGATAAACAAAGGGAAATTGAAACTGCAAGTTTTATTAAAACTGCCAGAGAGCAGGATCAGATTATATTGCTCGATGAAAAAGGAAAACAAACTTCATCGGTTGAGTTTTCACAATACCTAGAAAAAATTCTTGCTAATTCACGAGGAGATTTTATATTCTGTATTGGCGGAGCTTATGGTTTTAATGATGAAGCAAAATTTAAGTATCCAAGTTTTAGAATGAGTAACTGGGTATTCCCACATCAAATAGCACGTTTAATTTTGTGCGAACAGATTTATCGAGCATTCCAAATATCTCAAGGGGGGAAATATCATCATTTTTAATACTTTACCTACATAATTTTTTATTGAATCATATCTTTGTAGTAGAATGAATATTGAGACATTATTAGTGGAAGAAATTTCACAAACCCTTCACCATTTATATGGAGAAATTATTGGCTTGAAGGTTTCTTTGGAAAAAACTAAACCCACCTTTAACGGGGATTTCACTTTAGTTGTATTTCCTTTTGTCAGATATTCTAAATCATCGCCAGAGGAAACCGCAAAACAAATTGGTGAAGTTCTTTGTAAAAAGGAAGAAATCTTCTCATCATATAACGTTATTAAAGGGTTTCTAAATCTAAATATTTCAACCACTTTATGGCTCAATTATTTCAATCAATTCGAGGCTACATCTACAGACACCTTGAAGGGTCAAAAAATAATGATTGAATATTCATCTCCCAACACAAACAAACCTTTACACCTTGGTCATATTCGCAATAACCTTTTGGGATATTCATTGTCGCAGATTATGAAGGCCAATGGTGCTGATGTAATTATGGCCAACCTAATAAATGACCGTGGAATCCATATATGTAAAAGCATGTTAGCATGGCAAAGGTTTGGAAATGGGGAAACACCAGAAAGTGCGGCTATTAAAGGCGACCATTTAGTTGGTAAATACTACGTGGTTTTTGAAAATAAACTTGTAGAAGCCACCTCTGAGGCCATTGAAAATGCCTACCATGGAAACTGGACTTCTGATGACAACACTATTAATGAGCGTTATCGGGATTTATTGACGCGATTATCGGAGGCAGAAGAGGACAAGCAAATTTCAAAAATCAAGGGCTTGATTAAGGATCTTGTTCGAAACCAATCAGAATTAATGCAATCTTGCCAGGAGATGCTAAGAAAGTGGGAAGCTGGAGATGAAGAAATACTTCAATTGTGGTCTACCATGAATTCTTGGGTTTATGATGGATTTGATTCTACATACAAAAATCTAGGGGTTTCATTCGATAAGTTTTACTATGAATCCAATACCTATACATTAGGAAAAGATATAGTTCAAGAAGGGTTGGCAAGCGATGTTTTCTTTATAAAGGAAGATAATTCTGTTTGGATTGATTTAAGTGATAAGGGACTAGATGAAAAATTAGTTCAGCGTGGTGATGGGACTTCAGTTTACATTACCCAAGACATGGGAACGGCGGAATTAAAATACAAAGATTTTCATATTGACCGAAGCATTTACGTAGTTGGAAATGAACAGGATTATCATTTTAAAGTATTATTCCTGATAATGAAAAAGCTAGGTAGACCTTATGCAGAAGGAATGTACCATGCAAGTTATGGGATGGTTGATTTACCTTCCGGAAAAATGAAAAGTCGCGAAGGCACTGTAGTGGATGCAGATGATTTATTACAGGAAATGTACAATACCTCAAAAGCTAAAACCGAGGAATTAGGAAAAACCCAAGGGATGGACGATTCTGAACTCGATATTTTGTACAAACGACTTTCACTTGCGGCATTGAAATTCTTTATTCTCAAGGTAGACGCGAAGAAACGCATGTTGTTTAACCCAGAGGATAGCATTGATTTCCAAGGTGATACTGGCCCCTTTGCAATGTATACCTACGCTCGAATTAAAAGTATCCTAAGGCAACAGCAGGCTGAAAACTCTAGTTACAGCGATTTAGAGTTACATTCTACGGAAGTTGATGTAATCAAAACTCTTTCTGAATATTCTACGGTATTGAAGAACGCAGCAAATGAATACAATCCATCTGGTTTGTGTCAATACATTTTAGATTTAGCCAAATCATTCAACCGTCTATACAACGAATTATCTATTTTAAAGGAGCCGGATTTACAAAAGAAAAATTTCCGCCTACAACTTGCTAAAAAAACTTCCGATACATTGTCCCACTCAATGGGATTATTAGGAATTGAAATGGTTGAGAGAATGTAGTTATCCTCCTTTTAATCTGTCTGGATTTTCCTTTAAGAATTGTTCCCAGCCTGATTTTTTCTTTGCCGTGTTAGACCTACCTTGAGTGGTCCCAAAAGTACGGGGTTGGAATTGGTAAAGGTGACATAATGCAGCTGCTAATCCATCGGAAGCATCTAATGTCTCAGGCTTTGTTTCAAAATCAAACTGTGCTGTTAGCATAGATAATACTTGCTCTTTTGATGCATTTCCATTACCACAAATTGACTGTTTTATTTTACGTGGAACATATTCATATACGGGAACTTTTTGAGAAATTGCCGCAGCAATCGCTACCCCTTGAGCTCTACCAAGCTTAAGCATACTTTGAACATTTTTCCCAAAAAATGGAGCTTCAATTGCTACTTCATGAACTTCAAACCCCTTAATTAGCCCAACTATTCGTTCATAAATATGGTGTAGTTTCTCACCTGCGTCAGTTATTTTAGATAATCGAACCACTCCAAGAGTGAGCAAGCTAGGTTTCCCGTTTTGTATAGAAATAACCCCATATCCAAGGAGGTTTGTTCCCGGGTCAATACCTAATATCACTCTATCTGTAGAAGACATGTTGCGAAGATACACATTCTTAATGCATCTAAATATTGCAGTATCAAAACAAATACAATGGATTTCGTATTGCCTATCGTTTAAAAAATAACGACCTTTGCAGCGATTTAATTCAATAAAAATTATGGCTTTTGACATCAATGTAATCAGATCGGTTTATGAAAGAATGCCTGAGCGCATTAATGCTGCTCGTGAAATGGTAGGCAGACCTTTAACCCTAGCAGAGAAAATATTATATAACCACTTGTGGGATAACCCTGCCAGCAGAGTTTTCCAACGCGCTGCTGATTATGTTGACTTTGCCCCTGACCGTGTGGCAATGCAGGATGCTACTGCACAGATGGCCTTATTGCAGTTTATGCAGGCAGGAAAACCCAAAGTTGCCGTTCCATCAACTGTTCATTGCGACCACTTAATTGTGGCTCAAAAAGGAGCAAAAACTGACCTTGACGTTGCCAATTCGGATAGTAAAGAAGTATATGATTTCCTGGCTTCAGTTTCTAATAAATATGGTATTGGATTTTGGAAACCAGGAGCAGGTATTATTCACCAAGTAGTACTTGAAAACTACGCATTCCCAGGTGGAATGATGATTGGTACCGACTCCCACACGGTAAATGCAGGTGGATTAGGAATGGTGGCCATTGGTGTGGGTGGTGCTGATGCATGTGATGTAATGGCAGGTTTACCTTGGGAGTTAAAATGGCCTAAACTTATTGGTGTTAAATTAACAGGTAAATTAAATGGTTGGACCGCACCGAAAGATGTTATTCTTAAAGTTGCGGGCTTATTAACTGTTAAAGGTGGTACTGGTGCTATTGTTGAATATTTTGGAGAAGGTGCTACAAATATGAGTTGTACTGGTAAAGGTACGATTTGCAATATGGGTGCAGAGATTGGCGCAACAACTTCTACTTTTGGTTATGATGAAGGTATGGAAAGATATTTACGATCTACCGGACGTGCTGATGTTGCTGATTTGGCAAATGGAGTCAAAGAACATTTAACCGCTGATGACGAAGTATATGCCAACCCCGAAAATTATTTTGATGAGGTTATTGAAATTGATTTAAATACTCTCGAACCTCACTTAAATGGCCCCTTCACTCCGGATCTAGCAACACCGATTTCAAAAATGAAAGAAGCTGCTGCTGCTAATGGATGGCCAACTAAAATAGAAGTGGGATTAATTGGTAGTTGTACTAACTCTTCTTATGAGGATATTTCAAGGGCTGAAAGCCTAGCAAAACAGGTTTCTGAAAAAAATCTAAAAACTAAAGCAGAATTCACAATTACGCCAGGATCTGAACAAGTTAGATACACTATTGAAAGAGATGGCTTCTTGGATACTTTTGATAAAATTGGGGCTAAGGTTTTTGCTAATGCTTGTGGACCCTGTATAGGGATGTGGAATCGCATGGGTGCAGATAAGCAGGAGAAGAATACAATTGTTCATTCATTTAATAGAAACTTTGCTAAACGTGCAGACGGAAACCCAAATACATTTGCCTTTGTGGCTTCACCAGAATTAGTAACTGCATTAGCTATTGCTGGTGACTTAACTTTTAATCCATTAACCGATAAATTAACGAATGAAAATGGCGATGAAGTAATGCTTGATGCTCCTACTGGTTTTGAATTACCAACCAATGGTTTTGCCGTTGAAGATGCCGGATTTATTGCTCCTGCAGAAGATGGCAGCATGGTTCAGGTAGTTGTAGATCCTAACAGTAAAAGATTACAAATTTTATCTCCATTTACAGCTTGGGAAGGAACAGATCTTAAGGGATTAAGACTCCTTATTAAAGCTAAAGGTAAATGTACAACGGACCATATTTCTATGGCTGGTCCGTGGTTAAAATTCAGAGGTCACCTCGATAATATCTCTGACAACATGCTTATTGGTGCTGTAAACTATTTCAATGAAAAAACAAACGAAGTAAAGAATCAACTTACTGGTCAATACGGCCCTGTACCACATACACAACGTGCTTACAAAGCAGCTGGTATTGGAAGTTTAGTGGTTGGTGATGAAAACTATGGAGAAGGAAGTTCTCGTGAACATGCAGCAATGGAGCCAAGGCATTTAGGTGTTCGTGCAGTTTTGGTTAAATCATTTGCTAGAATTCATGAAACTAACCTTAAGAAGCAAGGAATGTTGGCATTAACCTTTGCCGATAAAAACGATTACGATAAAATAATGGAAGACGATTCAATCGACGTCATAGGATTAACTGAATTTGTACCAGGTAAGTCTTTGAACATTGTTATAAAACATGCTGATGGATCTTCGGATACTATTGAAGTAACCCATAGCTACAATGAACAACAAATTGAGTGGTTCAAAGAAGGGGGTGCCTTAAACATTATCCGTAAATCTGCTCGATAAAACTAAGACTATACCAAGTTAAAAGGGGCTCTAGAAGCCCTTTTTTTGTTAAATAATAGTTATTTAGTGCATTATCTATGGGAATTGTTGTCCTTAAATATCCAAGAGATTATCGGCAATTATTTATTTTTCTTTTGCAAAATTGAATATTAAATATGGCATTTTCGTAGTGTATTTACAATTGAAAACCACCTTATTTTGTTAATTGTAATTATTTTGTTGAAAAAAAACAGTTAAGATTATTCTCGGTAGATTGCCAGCCGATAAATTTACTTATTGTATTTATTACAATTTCTAAAATCAATAAAACTAGGAATCTAACAAATACTATTTGTTAAAATTATTCTTATTACTCGCAAATATTTTCAAATAGACAGCTTATGTAGTGTTTAACTTTTGAAATGAAACACTGAAAACACTTAGAATAATCGGTTTGTAATCATATTTTTGGGAGTTTAACAAAATGAATTCCGAATCAAATATTTATTTAGGTAATAAGAAAATAAATTCTGTTGATGCTGAGGTAAAAGGGCATGAGGTAGAAATTAACAATGAAGTTTTTTATAAAATTTCAAACTTAGATGGAATGAGGCCTTTCTTCATGAGTATTGTCAGTAGCTCGGATCATTGGTTCTTTATCTCCAGTACAGGAGGTATTAGCGCAGGAAGAAAAAATCCAAGCTTTGCACTATTCCCTTATTACACCGACGATAAGATTTCTGAGTCAAGTGAATACACGGGATCAAAAACCATACTTTTAGTAAAGAAGGAAGATAAAACCTATTTATGGGAACCCTTTTCCATACGCAACCATGGTATATACAAAATCACCAGAAATTTATATAAAAATTACTGTGGCAATAAAGTCATCTTTGAAGAAATCAACCATGATTTGAATTTGACATTTGTATATGAATGGAATACAAGTGATGAATATGGGTTTATCAGAAAGTCTCGTCTCGAAAATTTAACACAGGATAATATAACGGTTAGAGTGTTGGATGGGATTCAAAATATATTGCCTTATGGAGTAGATGAGGGACTTCAAAACAGCACTAGTAATTTGGTAGATGCTTATAAAAAATGTGAATTAGAAACAGATTCTGGTTTAGGTATATACTCACTCAGCGCAATTATTGTTGACAAAGCAGAACCAAGTGAAGCATTAAAGGCAAATTTGGTCTGGTCTATTGGGCTTAATAACTCGAAAAAACTACTCTCATCTCTTCAGTTAGATAATTTCCGATTTGGGAAAAACATAATTCAGGAAGTCGACATTAAGGCAGAAAGAGGTGCTTATTTCGTAGAAAAAGAAGTTCCATTAAAACCCTTGGGCACAGAAAATTGGATGATAGTGGCAAACGTCAATCAAAATATGAACAACGTGGTAAAGATAAAAAGTGAACTTACCGATCCTGATACTCTATTGACCAAGATTTATAATTCTGTCTCGGCTGGCACAGAAGAACTGATAAAGATTGTAGCATCTTCGGACGGATTGCAAGCAACTTCAGACAGCTTGCGTGTTGCTCGACATTTTGCCAATACGCTCTTTAATGTGATGCGCGGGGGAGTTTTCGATGATAATTATATAATTGAAAAGGGAGATTTCAATAAATATTTGAAAAAGGCAAACCTTAAAGTATATGCAAAAAGATCAGAAGTAATTGGTGGCCTGCCTGAAACATTTACATCAGACTATTTGAAAGAAATTATTCGAGAGGAATCAAATAAAGATTTTAAACGGTTAGCTCTTGAATATTTACCATTAAAGTTTAGCAGAAGACATGGTGATCCTAGCAGACCATGGAATAAGTTCTCAATTAACACAAAAGGTGAAGAAGACGGTTTAAAAATTTTGGATTACCAAGGGAATTGGAGAGATATTTTTCAAAACTGGGAGGCATTAGTTCACGCATATCCAGAATTCATTGAAGGTATGATTAGTAAGTTCTTAAATGCTACTACATTTGATGGATATAATCCTTACCGCGTCACAAAAGATGGATTTGACTGGGAAACTATTGAACCTGATAATCCGTGGTCATACATAGGGTACTGGGGAGATCATCAAATCATTTACTTATTAAAATTTCTAGAATTCATTGAAAATGTATATCCAAAAAGATTGGAAAACTATTTTACTGAAGAATTATTTGTTTATGCGAATGTTCCCTACCGAATTAAGGATTATCCAAGTATTTTAAAGGATCCTAAAAACACAATTGACTTTGACCATGAATCTGAAAACAAAATACAGAAAAAACGATTAGAAGTTGGTTCAGATGGAGCCTTACTTTGGGGAAACGCCCAAGATATCTATCACGTAAATTTTATTGAAAAAATATTGGCAACCCTACTGGCTAAGGTTTCCAACTTCATTCCTGAAGGCGGTATTTGGATGAATACCCAAAGACCCGAATGGAACGATGCAAATAATGCATTGGTAGGGAATGGAGTGTCGATGGTTACATTGTATTATTTGAGAAGATTTTTAGATTTCTTCCGACAGATATTAGAAAATACAGCAATCAACGAAGTACAGGTATCAGTTGAATTATTGGATCAATTTGATATAATATACGAGACTTTCATCACTCATGAAACTTTATTAACTGGCATCATCAATGATAGTGATAGAAAAAAGGTGGTTGATCAGTTAGGTTCTGCAGCCAGCGAATACAGAAGAAAGATTTACACCGAAGGATTCACCCAAGAAAAAGGAGAATTAAAAACAAACCGGTTAAAAGCATTTGTTTCAATAACTCAACGCTTTCTAGAACATTCAATTCGAGCAAATAAACGTCCCGACAATTTATACCATGCCTACAATCTAATGACGGTAAAGAACACTGAAGAAATTTCTATTTCTTATTTACCAGAAATGTTAGAGGGACAAGTTTCTGTTTTAAGTTCAGGATACTTAGAAACCGAAGCAGTTATAGAACTTTTAGACGCGCTTAAAGCAAGCAAATTATTTAGAGCAGATCAATACAGCTACATTCTTTATCCAAATAAATCCTTACCACGTTTCGTAAATAAAAATACTATTTCGGAGGATCAGGTAAATTCATCCGAACTGCTTAAAAAGTTAGTTCATGATGGAAATAGGCATATCGTTCGTAAAGACCTAAAGGGAGAATACCATTTCAACGGTAACTTAAAAAATGCAGATTTCTTGAAAAAAGCATTGAAAGAACTTCCCTTAGTATATCAAGAACTTGTTGCAAAGGATTCTCAAATTATTCTAGATACTTATGAGGAAAATTTTGATCATAAATCCTTCACTGGAAGGTCTGGGACTTTCTTTGGTTATGAGGGATTAGGTTCTATCTATTGGCATATGGTGTCAAAACTAAGATTAGCTGCCTTGGAAGTGACTGAAAAATCAGTGACTGCGAAAGTAAATGCTAAATCCATAGGGAAGTTGTTTGATCATTATTTTGAAATAAAGGCTGGTATAGGAGCACACAAATCTCCAAAGCTATACGGAGCTTTCCCCACCGACCCTTATTCGCATACTCCAGAAGGAAGAGGTGCTCAGCAACCTGGTATGACTGGCCAAGTTAAGGAAGATATTTTGTGTAGATTTGGTGAACTCGGAGTAAAGATTCAAGCCGGTCGTTATTATTTTAATCCTGTTCTTTTTGATATTTCAGAGTATCTCTCTCAAAATACTCAGTTTGTTTATTACAATGTTCACCAACAAAAACAAACCGTACTAATTGAGAGAGGTGGCCTAGCATTTACAGTTTGTCAGGTTTTAGTTGAATATAGAAGATCAGAAAATGCAAACATCGAAATTCATTTTGAAAATGGTCAAACTCAAATTATCGAAGGAAATAAACTTGATGAAACCAACTCTCAAGAAATCTACAAACGGACGGGTAAAATACGCGCTCTTAAGGTAAATGTACCCCAAAATGATAAATTTTAATTTATTCTGTAACATAACTCAACGCATAATAACAACCGTATTGATAGGGTTATTGATCCTATCGTGCCAAAACGAAAAGAAAGAATTGGAGAAACAATCAATTACAGCCGAACAAATTTTAGGTAATCCAGAATATCTTGCAATGTCTTATGGCGGATATCGTCACGGGACAAGAGATGAACAACCATCCATTTCTGACATTCAAGAGGACCTGTTATTAATGAGTGCCTCAGGTATTAAAATCATCCGAACATATAATTTACAATTTCCACAGGCAGAAAATATTTTGAAAGCTGTCAGAAAAATTAAAGAAACACAACCCAAATTTGAAATGTATGTAATGCTTGGTGCATGGATTGATTGCAAAAATGCATGGTCAGACCAACCTGTAGATCACGGAGCAGAAAATTTGGTAAATAATTCCTCGGAGATACTTAAAGCTATCAAATTAGCGAATCAATATCCGGATATCATAAAAATCATTTCAGTTGGTAATGAAGCGATGGTGCATTGGGCCACCTCCTATTTCGTAGAACCCGAAATTATTTTAAAGTGGGTGAAGTATCTTCAAAAAGCAAAAGACAACAATGAACTCCCTAAAGATATCTGGATAACTAGTTCCGATAACTTTGCTTCTTGGGGTGGAGGTGGATCTGAATATCACAATGTACATCTTGACTCACTGATTAAAGCTGTTGATTATCTTTCTGTTCATACCTACCCTTTTCATGATACACACTATAATCCAGAATTTTGGGAAAGTCCGATAGAGGAGAAAGAGATATCGGATTCTCAGAAAGTAGGAAACGCAATGGATCGTGCTGTTCAATATGCGATAGATCAATTTAATGAGGTACAATACTATCTCAAGAAATTAGGAGTAGAAAAACCTTTGCATATCGGCGAAACTGGTTGGGCATCAGTATCCCAAGGATTATACGGTGACTCCGGTTCTAGGGCAGCCGATGAATACAAGCAAGCACTGTACTACAAAAAAATGCGCAAATGGACTAATAAGAATAAGATATCTTGTTTCTACTTCGAGGCATTTGATGAAAAGTGGAAAGATCCCAACCATAAAAATGGCTCCGAGAACCACTTCGGGTTATTTACCATAGATGGAAAAGCTAAAATGGCCCTTTGGGGAGAAGTAGAAAATGGAATATTTAATGGACTAGGCCGCAACGGTTCTGAAGTTACCAAAACCTTTGATGGACACGAAAAATTAGTACGGAAAACAGTATTTCCTCCAAAAAATAAAGATCAAAAATGAAAATAATCGCTATTGTAATTAGTTTACTCTTGATAATAGGTAATACCAAATGTTTGAACGATACCACGGTGGTAGAAATTTCGGGTAAGCATTTAACAATAAACGGACAGGATTATTTTATAAAAGGAGTTTGCTATCACCCTGTAAAAAAAGGCCAAACCAAACGCAGTTTTTACATGCTGGACCAAGATTTATCCTTAATGCAAGAAGCGGGTATCAATACCGTGCGTGTTTATTCTCCAATAGATAATATTACGGTATTAGATAAATTCTTTGAAGCAGGAATTAAAGTCATCATAGGGATTGGATACAATCAAGAAGGGGAATACGATATACTTTCGGGATCATTTATTAATTATGTAAAAAAATACTCTACTCACCCTTCCATTTTAATGTGGGAATTAGGAAATGAGTATAACTATCATCCCGAGTGGTTTGAAGGTGACATCAAAAATTGGTATAATGCATTGAGCGAAGCCGCCAGATTAATTCAGCGTATCGACTCAAATCATCCGGTTTCAACTGCACATGGGGAAATACCCGACTCCACAGCACTTGTACAAATTAAGCATATTGATATTTGGGGGTTAAATATTTACCGCTGGGATCAACCCGAAACAGCCATCAAAGATTGGAAGATAAAATCCAGTATGCCTTTTTACTATTCAGAAGTTGGAGCAGATAGTTACATGAAAATAACCCAAGGGGAATTTTTAGAAGGAGAAAATCAAAAAGCACAAGCCAATGCCAACGGAAAAATTGTAGAGGTCATTATGGAAAATCAACAGGAGGTTGCTGGCGTAACCATCTTCTCATTCGTTGATGGTTGGTGGAAGGCAGGTAATCCCAACCAACAAGATATTGGTGGATGGGCACCCAATAGCAGCGGTGTGCCATATGATGGAACTCCGAACGAGGAATACTGGGGTATAGTTGATATCAATCGTAATAAAAAAAGAACATTTGATATTATTAAGCAAAAGTTCAATTCGAAAAATACATCCCAAAGGGATTCATTTCACAAACAAAATTAAACTGACATTCAATGGAAAATTTAGAATCTATTATCACCCAAAAAGTTAGCCTTGGAAAGAAGGTCGCCTTTGGCTTTGGTATGCTTGCCCAACAAATGTTTCCCGCTGTATTAGGCGTGTTTATTATCGTGCTAGTCCAAGACCTGGGATTTGCTGCTATATTATGGGGGATTATACAATTTTTACCCCGCATTTTTGATGCTATCACCGATCCCATCATGGGATTTATTTCCGATAATACCAAATCAAAATGGGGACGCCGCAGGCAATACATATTTGTAGGCGCCCTAATATCAGGAATAGCTTATGTTGCGATGTGGCAGCTTTTCAAAGAGAACGGAATTACCTACAATTTCATTTACTTCCTCTCTTGCTCCTTGGTATTTTATTTAGGGTTTACCATTTTCAGCGTGCCTTATGTAGCATTGGCATATGAAATAAGTGAGGATTTCCATGAACGAACACAAATCATGGCAGTATCCCAATTTATTGGTCAATGGGCATGGGTAATAGCACCTTGGTTCTGGGTAATTCTTTATGATCCTAAATGGTTCCCAGAAGGTGCTGCTCAGGGGGTTCGGGATCTTTCCATTTGGGTAGCTATTCCATGTACGCTATTTGCAATGATACCGGCAATTTTCATCAAAACTAAATCAACACTAGATAGGAAGGATTTCTTACCTATTACAGGTAGTTACATAACAAAAAGCCTAAAAGGTATTTTCACTTCCGCATTTGAAGCTTTTAAAATTAAGCAATTTCGACAAATCGCGATTTCTACATTCTTAATTTTTAACTCATTCAATGTGGTAGCTTCTTTTACTTTTTTGATAATTGTACATTACTTGTTCGGAGGACAGCCAGCTTCCGCGGGAAATTGGCCAGCATTACATGGTTCTGTTGGCGCTTTGGTGACTTCATTTTTAGTAATTCCTGTTGTTACTTTCATGTCAAAGAAGTTAGGTAAGAAAAAAGCATTTATAATATCACAGTGCATCTCGGTAATTGGTTATATCTTATTCTGGTTTTTATTTGTTCCAGGGAAGCCATATCTATTTTTGTTTGCTCTCCCCTTTCATTCTTTTGGTATCGGAGGATTATTTACCATAATGATGAGTATGACTGCGGATGTTTGTGATCTTGATGAATTAAAGACTGGTCAACGTAGAGAAGGGGTATTAGGCGCAGTTTATTGGTGGATGGTGAAATTAGGTTTCGGCGTTGCCGCATTAGCGGGCGGTCTGATTCTTACAGGCGTTGGATTTGATGCTGAAAATGTTACGGCCACCTCAATTCAAGGTATGCGACTATTTTATACATTCCTTCCTATTGCGGGCGTAATCGGAGCTATACTCATCATGAAAAATTATGATATCACAGAAGAGAAAGCCAAAGAAATAAAGTTAGAACTATCAAAGAAAAAATCAAGTAATCAATAAAAGGTCTTTTTATGTCATATAGAAAAGAAAAAGTTAAATCACTACTAGGCATTGATACCAATCAATTGGATGAGAGTTCACTTCAAAAACTGAGCCGCAGTGCACTCGAAGAAGGAATTCACGGGTTATGTTTTAGTCCTTATGATAAGGGGCAAAAACCGGGCGATCTAATAAGTGAGTCTCAAATCCGGAAAAAGCTAGAAATCATTCGTCCCTACACCCAATGGATTCGAACCTTCTCATGTACAGAAGGAAACGAACAAATACCTGTATTGGCAAAAGAATATGGTTTTAAAACTTTAGTTGGGGCTTGGTTGAGCGACGATAATGAAGTAAACCAAAATGAAATCCAAGGATTAATTGAGTTAGCTCAAAAAGGATTTATTGATATTGCTGCAGTGGGTAATGAAGTTATGTATAGAGGTGAAATGGAAGAAGAAGAACTCATTGATTATATAAAGAAGGTACAACAAGCGATTCCTGATATTCCTGTAGGGTATGTTGATGCATATTATGAGTTCACTGATCGTCCAAAGATAACGGAGGAATGTGATATTATTTTAGCTAACTGTTATCCCTTTTGGGAAGGTTGCAGTTTAGAGTATTCCTTGGTGTACATGAAACAAATGTACGAACAAGCAAAAACAGCTGGGAAAGGCAAAAAAGTAATCATTACAGAAACAGGTTGGCCAAGTCAAGGGGCTAATTTTGAAGCATCTATACCTAGCTATTCCAATTCCTTAAGGTACTTTATCAATGCGCAAAATTGGTCAAATGAAGATAATATCCCGATGTTCTATTTCTCATCTTTTGACGAATCATGGAAGGTTGATTCTGAGGGTGATGTAGGAGCATATTGGGGTTTGTGGGACCAGGACGAAAAACTTAAATTCTAAAACTAATGATTGATTACTCCAAGGCGTTATCTATTACCAAAGGCCCGGCAGTTTGCTATTCAGGCTTTCGAGAGGGTCAATGTCCTGGACAAAAATATCCCTCCTATCAAGAGGTTAAAGAAGATTTAGAAATCGTTTCAAAACATTGGAATTATATACGCTTATACAGCTGTGATGAGCACTCAAAAACTGTATTACAAGTGCTTCGCAAAGAAGACATTAAGTTAAAAGTTATGCTGGGGGCATATATTATTGCTGAAATGAGCAATCCAAACTGTCCCTGGGGAGCAGATTATACAGAAAATCAACTCCTTCTAAATAAAGAGCACAACTTAAATGAGATAAAATCCTTAGTGGCGTTAGCCAATGAATATTCCGATATTATTTTCTCTGTATCCGTGGGTAATGAGGCCTGTGTGGATTGGACCGATCATTTGGTTCCGGTAGAATCTGTAATTAAATACGTAAAGATGGTAAAAAAGGAGACGAACCAACCGGTTACATTTTGTGAAAATTACGTACCATGGTTGAATAAATTAGAGCCTTTGGTTGCTGAAATTGATTTCATCTCCATTCATACTTACCCGGTTTGGGAATACAAAAACATTGAGGAGTCATTTGATTATACCAAGCAGAATTATCAATCAGTACAAAAAAAGTATCCAAATAAATTAGTGGTAATTACCGAAGCAGGTTGGGCAACGGCATCCAACGGCCTGGGTATACCTAAAGAAAATGTAAATAAAGAATTACAAAGTATTTACTACCGGTTTTTAAAAAATTGGAGTGAAAGTGAAGGGATTTTAACCTTTGTATTTGAAGCTTTCGATGAGCCATGGAAGGGATCTGATGATCCGTATGAGCCAGAAAAGCATTGGGGTTTATATGCAGTTGATCGCACCCCCAAACCCGCAATGAAAGAAATCGGATACAAGCATTAAGTAAAACCTGAACGGCTCGAATTGAGTTAAAAAAAATATTCTACGAACTATTGAAATCCGATAAAATCAAATCTCTATCTCCCAAATAATCTTATCCCTTCACTCACGTAAGTACGTAGGCAAGTAAATACATATTCTTTATCTTTACGTTTAACCCCGTTTCCAGTTCTTACAATTACCATATTTTCAGAAGGAATAATTACGATGAACTGCCCTTTTAAGCCTTGATAATAATAAAATGGAACTTCGGTAGAAGGCGACACCCAAAATGAATGCCCATAATTAATAGATTTCCACGACTGCGATGCTAAAGACAAAAATGCACTATCTATAATAGATTCTCCATTCCATTTTCCATGATTCAAAACTAGTAAACCCAACTTTCCAAAATCTCTGCTGCTAGCATTCAAACAGCAAAAGGTTAATTCTCGTCCATCCTTATGATCCAATGACCATTGCGCATCATTTTCCATACCTAATGGACCCCATAACTTCGCTGATGCGAAGTCTGATATTTGAGAATAAGGTTTTAAACCGTTAGGAGGAGATTGTAAGGCTTTCATCAATACCATCCCCAAAAATTGAGTAGCTCCACTTTGATATTCCCATTTTTTTCCAGGTTCTGTCTCTACAATCACAGAACGCATAACACCCTCTACATCATCAGAATAATATGCTCTTGCTGTGATCCCCAAAGGTGCAAAATAATTCTCTCTCCATTTCAAACCCGCTGTCATAGTTGATAGATGACGTAGTGTTAATTCATTTGCAAATTCACCTTGCACCCATGGCAACCAATTTAAAACGTTCTCATCCCAAGACTTTATATATCCCTCTTGAATGGCCTTTTGAACCAACAACGCTGTTATGGTTTTAGCCATAGAAAATGAATTAGTGATTGAAGATTGCTCGTGCTTATTGAAATAATTCTCGCTCACCAACTCGTTGTTTTTGTATACCAAAAAAGAACCACTTTCCGTTTCATTTAACATTTGTAGTAGTTCCTCAGATAATTTATTTTTTGAAGGATTTTCTTTTGTAGCTACCCCATTTCCCGAATTAATTCTCCGAGTTTCAAAACCCTTCCAATCTGTGTAATGCGCAGAGGCCTCACCTTGTAAGTATGTATTTTTTATTCCTTTAAAAAGATATCCATATGGAGAAATTCTGATAATAACACCTAGGAATACTACCAGACCAAACCAAAGTGTAACCTTAAAGAACTTTTTCATGATATACGAAATAAGCCAATAAGTTAAAATTTAACACTATACTCAGTTGAATTTTGTGTAAGACTTTTGACAATTGCCTTGTCTAACTTTAACTATCTTTGTAACATGCGAATTAAACAATTATTTAAGCGCTATATTGGTGTTTTAAGTTTTTTTACTTTAGGATATTTCTTTTTGTGGTCTGGTGAAATTCTTACCATTAAAAAATCTTCAAAGGAGAAAGGCGAAAACCCTGGTTATTTCGAACAATGGTTTAATGAGAAAAAAGATGCAAACGGAAACATTCCGCAGTGGATGAGAACAAAGTGGCAGGCTGAAGATAAAAAATTAAATATTAATAAGAGAGCAAACTCTCCAATTTTCGATACCATAATTGAATTAGGCCCTGCTGCAATTGGCGGAAGAACACGTGCCCTTTGGATAGATCCAGCCGATAATTCTCACATGTTAGCCGCAGCTATTTCTGGAGGAATTTGGAAGACTACTACAGGGGGTAATATGTGGGAACCATTGAATGATCATGAAACTTCACTTATGTCCAGTTGTATTACTTCTAACCCTTTCAATCATGATATTATTTATTATGGTACTGGCGAAAGCAGAGCAAATTCTGCCGGTGTAAATGGAGATGGAATTTTCAAATCCACAAATCGTGGACAATCTTTTGAGCAGCTAAGTTCTACAGTAGGGTTATCTGGGATGGCGGCAATTTGGGATATTGCACATAGCTTAGATGACAGTTTAACGGTATTTGCTGGAACACATACTGCTGGACTTTACCGTACCCAAGACGGAGGTGAAACTTGGGATAATGTTTATAACGGTGGTACCCGTCAAATCAATGATATTCTTGTTCTCCCAAATGGACGAATTTTAATTTCAATGCAGGCTAACGGTGTTTTAGCCTCTGACTCAAATGGAAATTCTGGCACATGGAATAGCCTCAATTTCCCTAATAGACCCTCTCAGTTCCGTAGAATTCAAATGGCCAATTGCGAAAAATATCCTAACGTAGTTTATGCCTTATTCGAAGGTTATGGATTCTCAGATCCACCAGCTGCATTTTATAAAAGTAGTGATGGAGGAAGAACTTGGGTAAAGCAAACTACTCCCGAGGAAATTGGTGCAGGATATCAAGCATATTGTGTAATGCTGGGAGTTAGTCATAACGACTCAAATAAAGTAACTGCTGGTGGTGTTCGTTGTGCGGCTTCAAGCGATGGTGGACAAAATTGGACTCGTATTTCTGGAAGTCATGCAGACCATCATTCCTATGCAAATCTTAATCAAAGTACCGATGGATATGTAATTGGAACTGACGGTGGAATGTATGAATGTAGATATGGTAGAAGCAGTGTAGTCAAAGCTATTAATACCGGATATAGAGTCACTCAATTTTATGCTGGAGGAGTTGGTTTTGAGGGATTAGATGCAATTGCAGGTGCCCAGGATAATGGTACTCATTACGCAACAGGGAGAATGCTTACCCAATATATTTTTGGTGGAGACGGAGCATACTGCCATATCGGTCAGCAAACAGGAACAGTAGCCTACCTTTCAACACAAAATCAAGGAATTAGAAGAGTAGATAATTTTGGAACTGGGCAAGCGGTAACACGATCTATTGCGGCAAATGAGTTCAGTACTGATGGTGTTAGCTTTATTAATTCTTACACGATGAATGAATCTGACGAATATATGCTATTCTACAGAACGAATAGGGGGGTATACAGAACTGCAGATGGAGGAAATAATTGGGAAAAAATTAACACCGTAGTGCGATCAAGCTTAAAAGCTTTAGGAGTTAGCCATGATATCAATCCTATTCTCTACTATGGAGGTAACTCTGCTCAGCTTTATAAATTTGAAAATGCAGGTTCTGCTGATGTTGGAACTGAAGTAAGTTTCAATGCATCTGTTCCGTTACAAATTACAAACGACTATTTAAATTTTATTGAAGTTAACCCAAAAAATAAATACCAAATTTTTGTTGCATTTTCTAATTTCAGTAACTACGGAAGGGTATGGAAAGTATCAAATTTAGATAGCTCAAGCCCTAAATGGGATGACATCTCCGGTAATCTACCCAAAAGTCTGCCTGTTAATTCCGTTGCTGTAGATCCATGGAGCCCTGAACACTATATTTTTGCTGGTACTGATTTTGGTTTATACTACACTATGGATGGAGGTGCTACTTGGCAAAAAGAAATGAGCATTCCAAATGTGGCTGTACATGAAGTTAAAATTAGAAATAGCGACCGCTCGTTATATGCATTTACTCATGGTCGCGGAATGTGGTATTTAAAACTAAAAGATGTTAAAACAACAACTGAGAAGATAGTTGTTAATGCTAATATTTATCCAAATCCGGCACATAGCAAAGTAAGCATTACTAGCAATTCTAAGGTTAGTTTTATCGAAATTTTAGATTTAAACGGCAAACTTATAAAATCCCAAAAATTCGATAACCCATCAAAAAAGTTTAATTTTGATGTAAGAGATTTGCCAGCGGCTTGGTATTTAATAAATGTCCAAACCGAAAATGGTAATACTGCCTTGAAACTACAGGTGAAATAATGATTACTAACGAGATAAAAAGCCCATTAGAAAATCTAAAAAAACAGCTTAAAAAGCTTGATAATGAGCTTAAGGAAGTTCACGAGGCTATCCGATCTGAAAATTATAGTGAATATCCTGTTTTTGTAGCTCATCAAGAGAATGCACAAATCGGGGAGTCTCTATTTGACCGCAAGGAATATGGATTAGATTATAGTATTAATGCAACTACAATTGAACGTTTCAAGGAATTAAAAATCATTACAGATGAGAGAATTCCAGCTTTTAAAGAGGCTTATGGAAACCCCTCAGAAAAGTTCTGTGTTTTTTGGATTAATGGAGCCGAAACACATTTCATATTTTTACCATTTGACAAAAAATAATTGTCCAACCCCACCATTGATATCGTAATTTTAAATTACAACACTATAGATGTTGTAAAAGAGTGTCTTCCGCAGGTAATTGAAAACACCCAATATCCGGGTGCTCAAGTAGTTTTTGTGGATAATAACTCGACAGATGGTTCAGCTGATTGGGTTGAAACTACATACGGAGAACAAATTGAGCTTATTAAACTAAAAAAAAATAATGGTTTTGCCGGAGGCTATAACGAGGCTTTAGAAAATAGAACTGCTGATTATTTTGTTTTATTAAATTCGGATGCTACACCGAAACAAAAGAGATGGTTAAAACCATTAGTTGATCTTTTAGAGGGCAATCCAAATATTGCTGCTGCTCAACCCAAGATTCTCAGCTACAGATATCATGACAAATTTGAATATGCGGGTGCAGCCGGTGGTTTTATTGATTACTTAGGATTTCCTTTTTGTAAGGGAAGAATTTTTGGAGATGTTGAATTGGACAAAGATCAATACAACGATAGTACTCCCATTTTTTGGGCTAGTGGTGCGGCCATGTTCATAAGGAGAACAAGCTGGCAGCAAGCAAAGGGTTTAGATGAAAGCTTCTTTGCTCATATGGAAGAGATAGATCTGTGTTGGAGACTAAAGAATTTGGGTCATGAAATTTATTCATGTCCTGAAAGCGTTGTATATCATATAGGAGGCGCCACGTTATCTAATCAAAATCCACAAAAAACATTTCTCAACTTTAGAAATGGATTATTAATGATGTATAAAAACCTCCCTGATTCCACTAAAGAGAAGCGTATACTTCTAAGAAAAATTCTCGATGGTTTAGCAGGAATTAAGTTTTTCATAGAAGGTCAACCCAAGCATACTGCTCAAATAATACGCGCTCACAGAGAGTTTAATAAACTAAAGAAAAAAATTAAACTTCAAGCAAAAACACCACTTTTAACAGAACACAGCGGAGTACTAAAGCATAGTCTTGTTTGGGGTTATTTTCTTAGGAATAAAAAAACTTGGTCGAGTTGGTATAGGAAGTAACTTATGGGAACAAATCAAGACGAGAAAATTGAAAAAATGACCTTCGCTTCTGTGTTTCCTCATTACCAAAACAAGGTAGAACGCAAAGGGCAATCATTAGAAGACTTGAATCTGATTATTCAATGGCTGACTGGCCTAAATCAAAATCAACTCAACGACTGTATTGGACAAAAACTTACTTTCAAAGAATTGTTTGAAATGGCTTCGATTCCAAGTAGTGCTTTCAATATCAAAGGAAGTATTTGTGGAATTAAAGTGCAGGAAATAAGTAACCCATTAACACAAAAAGTTCGATTTCTTGATAAGATTGTAGATGATTTGGCCAAGGGCAAATCCGTAGAGAAAATTATTTCTATTTAATTATTCTTTTTTGACCTGGGATGATATTGATTTAATGTATCGGCAAGAAATCCTCGATCAAGATGAGTATAGATTTCGGTGGTAGTAATAGATTCATGCCCAAGCATTTCTTGCACAGCTCTTAAATCTGCACCGTATTCTACTAAGTGAGTTGCAAAAGAATGTCGTAGTGTATGAGGTGAGATGTTTTTATTAACCCCGGCTTGTGATGCCGCCTTTTTTATCATTAAAAATACCGATTGTCGTGTTAACCCTTTCCCCCGTGCAGAAACAAAAACTATATCTCTGTAGTTTTTATCAATATCTATATGAACCCTAAAATGATCTACAAAAATTTTTATATGCTTTAAAGCACGTTCAGATATAGGAATTAAGCGTTCTTTATTACCCTTTCCGATAACTTGAATATATTGTTCTTCAAAGTGAATGTGAGTTAAACGAAGTCCTATTATCTCTGATACACGCAATCCACAAGAGTACATAGCTTCTAATATTGCAACATTTCTCTCCCCTTCTGCTTTTGATCTATCTAGGGTAGAGATCATTGCATCAATTTCATCGGGACTTAACACTACTGGAAGTTTCCTTCCTGTTTTGGGAGGTTCTAAAAAATCTGCTGGACTTTCATCAATGTAATCTTCTAAAGATAGATATTTATAAAACGCTCTGACGCCGCTAATTATCCTTGCTTGAGAAGTAGATTGCAAACCAAGCTCCATAATGTAGACTGCAAATTGTTCTAACTCATCTTTTGTTACTTTCAACGGATTCTTCCAGGATTTCGAGAGCGAAAAAATCTGTAGTTTTTCTATATCCCGTAGGTATGCTTCTATGCTATTGGAAGACAACGATTTTTCTAACTGTAAGTGGATAGAAAAACCCCGAACTGCATCTTCCCAAGAAATCATACTACGGTTTCATTTTGACGGTGCGGGTCTGCAATATTTCCTTAGTTTCGGCATCTATAACCCAAACCATTACCGAGAGATTATCTGCATTCCAATTTGGTTTTCTGTCAACGAAATAATGCCTTTCTACTGTGTATCCGGGCACATCCATTTTCTGAGCAATGGTATCACCAATAGCACTCCCAACAACCGAACGTAACACATGATTATGTTCGTATTCTTTATCTAGCCCTCCTGAAATTCTTGAATCTGACTGTGCACCAATAATCTTATCTTCCAGTATTCCAATTACCCACAAAATAGGTTTATTAACTGCAGTATTTGCGACGGCTTTAACTTCAATTCTTCCTTTATCTTCATCCTCAATCCAAGTGGTAGTTATTCCAAGGTTTATGGGGGTAGTTTTTAGCAATTGTTGATTGATTACTGAACCCCAGGCTAATTCATCAACAAGTACGCTTCCGTTGTATACTATTCGGTCAATCATTCCTTTAGGAAGTGAACTGGGGGTTTCTCCAATTATTTGATCTGCATCCGATGAATTAAGGGTATCATAACCATCCCATGCCCATGTTAAAACTCCTGCATTAGGATAAAGTGCAATAATCTCAATTCTTCCAAGGTTATCTTCATAAAACTTTTTGGCAAGTTCAGCCGCTCGCGGACAGTTATTACATCTCACACCCGTAACATCTGCCAACCATACCTTTTTCAACTGTTGTGCTGGTGCAGCACCGTAATAGGTAGTATCCAATAATGGCTTTTGCTTAAATTTAATTACTGGGGGTTCTTCCTCACAACCTAGAAAAAATATACCAACAATTAAAAACAACCAAAATTGAAGCTTCATTCTCATACCACGAATTTAACATGAACATTTGACAAACGAAATACTACAAATTTTAAAACTCAATTCTGATTATATTGTTATTCAGAATATAATGCGCAAACTGACTAAAAGATTACTTGCTTCAGGAATCATTGCATCCATGACAGGATGTTTTTTTGGAGTATCTAAAACAATTGACAAACAAACTATGAAAGACAGCAAACCAAAAAGTTCCATTTATGATGTGGCTATTAATAAACTAGATGGCACGCCATTAAACCTTTCAGATTATAAAGGTAAAAAACTATTGATAGTAAATACGGCTAGTGAATGTGGTTTTACACCACAATATGAAGATTTACAAAAATTAAATGATGCCTATCAAGATAAGTTAATAATCATTGGTACTCCATGTAATCAATTTGGAGGTCAAGAACCAGGAGATGCGAGCACTATTCAATCCTTTTGTACAAAAAATTTCGGAGTAACATTCACACTTACTGAAAAATTAGACGTTAAAGGAGGTAATCAGCATGAATTATATGAATGGCTTACTAAAAAATCTATCAACGGCGTTTTAGACAGTGAAGTAAAATGGAATTTCAATAAATACTTAATCAGCGAAGAAGGAATGCTGATTGCATATTTTGCCTCAACTACTAGCCCAATGTCTAATGATATTACTAAGTTCTTAGATTAAAATTGTTCGTGTGTTTTGTGATTCTTATGGGAATTCAGCTACTTAGGGTTATTTTCGCGCAGAGTTTCAGGACATGAGTATTTTAGTTAACAAAGATTCAAAGATTGTGGTTCAAGGATTTACCGGAAATGAAGGTACATTCCATGCTACTCAAATGATTGAGTATGGAACCAACGTTATTGGTGGTGTAACTCCTGGTAAAGGAGGAAGTACTCACTTAGATAGACCAGTTTTCAACACTGTTGAAGAAGCAGTAACCAATGCAGGCGCTAACGTAAGTATTATATTCGTTCCTCCAGCATTTGCGGCAGATGCAATAATGGAAGCAGCAGATGCAGGCATTGAGGTAATTGTAGCTATTACAGAGGGTATTCCTACCAAAGATATGGTTATAGTTAAGGACTACATTTCTGATAAGAAGTGTACCTTAATTGGCCCTAACTGTCCTGGAATTATTACTCCAGAGGAAGCAAAAATTGGAATTATGCCAGGGTTTATCTTCAAAAAAGGTAAAATTGGTGTTGTTTCCAAGTCTGGTACTTTAACATATGAGGCGGTCGACCAATTAACTAAACTCGGTTTAGGGCAGTCAACGGCTATTGGAATTGGTGGTGATCCAATTATTGGAACAACAACCAAAGAGGCGGTTGAATTATTTATGAATGACCCTGAAACAGAAGGTATTGTAATGATAGGTGAAATAGGCGGCGGAATGGAAGCAGAAGCGGCTCATTGGATTAAAAAACATGGAACCAAGCCGGTGGTTGGGTTTATTGCTGGCCAAACAGCACCTCCCGGTAGAAGAATGGGACACGCAGGGGCAATTGTTGGTGGTAAGGACGATACAGCTGAAGCAAAAATGGCAATCATGAGAGAATGTGGTATCCACGTGGTTGAAAGTCCTGCAGATATCGGACAAAAAATGTACGATGTACTTAACTCATGATAAAGAAGCATATTTTAAATAAAAAAGGCGACCATTATTAGGTCGCCTTTTTTATTTAAAATATTAGGATATAATTATCTCAGATCTACTAGTGCAACTCCAGGATGTGCCGAACTGTCCCAAGTAAATAAATTACTAGAGACTCTTGCATTTCTCTTGAAATCAGTAATTTCTATTACTATTTCCATCCCATTTTTCACATGCTGAGTAACTTTATGGATATAGTTATTTGACGGATTAATTTCTAAATGGATGTAAGAATATTTTGCACGTTTCTTTTTGGGCACCAACTTTATCAATTCGTATGACTTTCCTCCGTATGTTTTTTTACCTTCGTACAAAGACTTAAACCCTTTTTCATAAAAGCTAAACATTTCTTCAGGAGACATTTGATTTGTACGCTTTGAGTAGGACTCAAGGGTAACTTCATCTGTGGTTGAACTGTAAGTCCAAATAGATTTACCATCACACATTATTTCTTGGTCACCCAGTTCTAATTTAAATGATTTTCCTTTTAGCCAAAGCTTTCCTTTATTTATTATAGGTTTACGTTTTGCGGAACTTGTAGTAAATGAAAAACTTGCTTCGATAGATTTCATCGATTTATAAACCTTAGAGGTTTTCTTTAAAATAGATTTTGATCTTGCATCGGATTGAGCATAGGTTCCAAATGCAACTGAAAACATCAAAATTAATAGCGCCAATTTTTTCATATCCGTAAATTCAAAACTACCAAAATTTTAGTACAAATAGATTTTATATGCTGTAAAGACAGTAACCTTCGATAAAATCATCTATTCCCCTCCATTCAGATTTTGCAAGTGTTGTTCCAAAGCAAACTCATCTGGAATATTAACATCTCTAGGTTTTGATCCCATATTTGGTCCTACAATACCTGCATCTTCAAGCTGATCCATCAATCTACCGGCACGATTATACCCAATCTTCATTTTCCTTTGAATCATACTTGTTGAACCCACTTGATTTTGAACCACTATTCTCGCAGCATCTTCAAACAAAGCATCCCTATCATCTGCATCATATTCACCGCCACCTGAAACTGACTCGTCTTTTACTTCGGGCAATAAATAAGCTGTTGGATATGCTCGTTGCTCACCAATAAAGTCAACAATCTTTTCAACTTCAGGCGTATCTACAAAAGGACATTGGAGACGTATCAAGTCATTGCCTCCACTGTATAACATATCACCTTTTCCAATTAACTGATCTGCTCCATTGTGATCCAAAATTGTACGTGAATCAATTTTAGAAGTTACCCTAAATGCAATTCTTGCTGGGAAATTAGCCTTAATCATTCCGGTAATTACATTTACTGAAGGCCTCTGAGTGGCAAGAATTAGATGAATACCTATAGCACGAGCAAGTTGTGCTATTCGTGCAATAGGGGTTTCGATTTCCTTTCCAGCAGTCATCATAAGATCTGCAACTTCATCTATAACAACGATGATGTAGGGTAAAAAGCGATGACCATTCTCGGGGTTCAACTTTCTATCGAGGAATTTATTATTGTACTCAACTATATTCCGCACTAATGCATCCTGCAACAGTTTGTATCGTTGATCCATTTCCTCACATAATGAATTGAGTGTATGAATTACTTTTTGATTTTCGGTAATAATTGCTTCACCGTCTCCAGGAAGCTTTGCTAAGAAATGTCGTTCAATTTTATTGTAGAGCGTAAGTTCTACTTTCTTAGGATCCACCAATACAAATTTTATATACGCTGGATGTTTTTTGTATAACAGAGAAACTAATATAGCATTTAACCCTACTGATTTACCTTGGCCCGTAGCACCAGCCATTAGGAGGTGAGGCATTTTGGCTAAATCAGCGAGAAAAATTTCATTAGAAATAGTTTTTCCTAAAACAACGGGTAATTGATAATCACATTCCTGGAACTTCTTACTTGCAAGAACCGTTTTCATCGGAACCATTTCCGGACTCTTGTTTGGAACTTCAATTCCAATAGTTCCACGTCCTGGAATAGGCGCAATTATACGAATACCAAGAGCAGCCAAACTTAGAGCAATATCATCTTCTAAGTTTTTAATTTTTGAAATCTTCACGCCAGGTGCTGGAACAATTTCATATAATGTTACAGTAGGACCTACAGAAGCACTAATACTAGAAATACCAATTTTATAATTGATTAAAGTATCTTCAATAAGCTTTTTACTTCTTTCAATTTCGGCAACATCAATATCACGTTTCATGTTACCATAATCTTTCATTAAATCTAAGGTAGGAAAGTGATAACCACTCAAATTTGCCCGTGGGTCGTATTCAGTTCCTATTTTACCATACTCTTCCTCATTTTGTTTTTCAGCTAAATTCTCACTTACTAATTCTTCTTCTAAGTGAGTCTTATCTTCAATTGTAAATCCGCTATCAGTTTCAATTGTTGGTTCAGTAGTTTCTTCCGGAGACGCTAATGTTGAATTATCTGGTTCAGGATCATGCGACACCTCCTCTTCAGACCTAAATTCTTCATTTTCTGAATTAAATACATTGTCCTGTGGCTCATCCTCGATAATCTGTGGTTCTCGGCTGGATTGAACTATTTCAGGTTCCTCATCTTCAAATTCCTCAATCTCAGAATCAGAATTAAGTGAAAGAATTTTCGAAAATGGATTCGCATTATGAAATATAATGTAGTAGATAAATGCAAAACCCAGTAAAAACAAAATTGTGCCAACCATTCCAATCCCATTTTGCATTTGTTGAATACCAAAATACCCAAAGGATCCCCCTGCTAATGGAAGCCACAATTGAAAAATAAACCCTAAAAACAAAGAAAACCAAACCATAAATAAAATGGTATGGATTAGGATTCTATGAATTGAAAAAGGCTTATAGTTGAGTAGCCAATTTAGACCCAAAAAAATAAAATAGGGTAATATTAAATAGGCTGCAAAACCAAATCCTTGGTGTACAAAAAAGTAAGATAATCGGGCACCCATGTAACCCATTGCATTGGCAGCTTGACCGTGGTGCTGTTTAAATAACTTCCAATCACCATCAGCTAAGAAGCTTTGATCAGTTTTCCAAGAAAAGAAGAAAGAGGTAAAACTCACGAAAAGAACAATACTTGCCGTAAGTAATAAAAACCCTAATACGCGTCTTGTTGCATCGTTTTTTAATGATGCTGCCTTAAAAACTTCCTTTGCCGAAACCTTTTGGGTTTTATCTTTGGGGGCGTCTTTTAGGAAATCTGTAATTGTGTTTGATTTATTCTTTGTCTTAGCAGTTTTCCCCATACTACGAAACTAAAACGAATATTATCTAGTAAATCGTTCAGTTATTCACAGAAAAATTAGTGTTTACTTTAAGTGGCAATAACTTATTTAGTAATTTTTAATTCATCTTTTGCAACCGAATATGTTTCTCCTTGGAGAGACAATTCAGAATCGAAAAATTCACATTTCGCTTCTTCAAGAAGAGGGGTTAAGTCTGAATAACGAGCACTGTAATGGCCTAATAATAATTGGCCGACGTTTGCTTTTTTAGCAATTATTGCCGCCTGCTTAGCAGTACTATGAAATGTATCCGTTGCACGGTCCTGCCTGTCACTCATAAAAGTAGCTTCATGATAAAGCAAATCAGCACCAGAAATTAATGGAATTATATCTTCATCATATTTAGTATCAGAAATGTAGGCATAAAATCGTTTTTCAGGTAAAGGCCATGTTACTTCTGAATTTGGTATTCGAAGTTCATTATTTGGAAAATAATCATAACCAAACTTCAGACTTTCATAAAATGATATGGGTATGTTACGCTCCTGACAAGCATCTACATTCACCCTTCTAATTGGACCTAATTCCTTAATAATAAAACCTGTACAAGGAATTCTATGATTTAGAGGAACCGTTTGAATCTGAAAATCTTGATGTTTAAAAATCACCTCAGATTGGTTTGTTTGAGTAGTTAAAAAATCGATATTGAATGAGAGTTCTGAATCTCCTGCCGCAATTAATGACATTAGAATATCTCGTAACCCTTCAGGACCAATAATTAACAACGGATCAATTCTTCTATACAAGGACATTGTAGTAATTAAACCAGGCAATCCAAAAAAGTGATCTCCGTGTAAATGTGAAATACAAATAACAGATATTTTTTGCAGTTTAAGCCCGAACTCATGAATCCTACTTTGTGTTCCTTCACCACAATCAAGCAAAATACTATGTGGGCCTAATCTCACATATTGGCTACTTGGATCCCTATCTTTAGTAGGAGTTGCTGAAGAATTACCCAATATGGTGACATCAAATCTAGAATACACTGTTTAAAAAAAGACAAGTTTCAAACCAAAGTTATGAAATTGTATATTCAATTTGGAATGAACTTTATAAAACTACTTATTTTACGATTGAATAATCCCTAAGTAAGAAATCAATATTTTTCTGAACTTCACTAATTTTAATCCTATCCATACACCAATCATGTGGTTGTTTACAATTAACTTGATCACATGGATTACATGGTAAAATATGATGTATTACACTAGACTGGCTATTTCTTGGATAGAATACTCTTTCAACACCGGGTCCAAAAAGACCTAAAGTTGGGATTTTTGCAAGATCTGCAAACTGTAATGGACCACTTTCATTTCCCAAAAACAAGGTGGATTTTTTAAAAACACCGTACAATACTTTTAATGATTCTTTAGTTTCCCAAATTATAGATTTATCCTTTGTTAAATTATTTATTTCATGAAGAATTTCACTTTCATCTGATGTTCCAAGTATAACAGTTTTCAATCTATATTTGTCCCAAATATAATCTACTACTTCAGCGAAGTATAGCGTACGCCAACGCCTTAACAAACTTCTCCCCCCAGGGTGACATACTACAAATTTTTCAACTCCAAAATTTCTAACTAATTCTTCAACTCTTCGATTATCCTCAGTAGTTAAATAAATTTCACCATGAAAATTAATTATTGGAGTAACTAAGGGTTTAATAATATTATAATTTGTTTCTACTTCATGTGGTTGATTACCTCGTTGTTTAAAACGAATTGAGCCTCTATCAACTCTGTATTTGGGAAATGAAAGGATTGACTTGAAAAAAGTCTTAAAGGTACCTCGCAATTCAATCCATAAATCTACATTCCTAGTGGGAATCTTATTTAAATCCGTTATTATTTGATAAATATTTGGATTATTCGTTAGTAATGAGCTAACAAATGGCTTGCAAACCACCGTGATTTTAGCTTTTGGGAACTTTTGTTGAAGCATCTTAAAAACATGAAGGGTTGCTACCATATCACCGATTTCATCCCACTTTATTATAAGTATGTCTCGAATTACATTTGAATTACATTTATTTGGATTTTTCCAGACCCAGGACAAAATAGCATTCAATAGAAACAATACCTTTTCCTTCATTAATCCTTTTTTATTAGTGGATATAATATGGGGTTTGAGGGAACTGCATCTGAAAATATTCTTGGCAGACCCAATTGCATGAAATAGATTCCATCTTGAAGTGAATTCGGAACGTAAATTAGTTCGGTAATCGTAGCATTATATCTTGGTTCAGACGGGTAATTCCACCAAACTCTGTGTGATAACAATTCTCCCCCATCTTCTTCTGGGTCTATGGAAGGAAAATCAGTTAAAATATGATGATAGCCTTTACTCTTGATAAACTCAATAGCTTCTGGAGTAAAATAGGGAGGATTAGTACCGCTCCAAATATTTGATTTTTTTGCTATCTCATTTGGGGTACTACGAATAATAATTGCCGAAGTTGGCTCCCAATTTATTGTTTTTAAACAATCCTTGTCAATAAAAGTATAAATCCCGTCCTTTTTTAAAGGAACCGTTATTAATTGTGCTGAAAGGTTCGTTTCCAGGAGCATTTCAATAACATTAATTCTCTCTTTTGATAGATGACCTACACATTCTGTATGCGTTCCATTGCCATGAGCACAATAGGTAACCATCTCGCAATTCGCACTGCCTCCTTCCTTTACTGCTCCAACAAAATCTCCAACTTTAATTGGCTCAAAAAGTGCTTTTGGAATATAAAATGCATTTGGGTTTTCTGCATTTGGTCCAAACCCCAATGCTAATGAAACTCCTTTTTCTAAGGACGCAGAATAATTAACCCCAGCAATATTAAACTCAACATGCATGTTTCCAAAGATCTGTAATTTAAACTAATTAAAAAATTAAGCTTTTAGCGCTGATTCTAACTTTTCTAGGTAGATTTCATGTGGGATTTCGTAAGCACCAAATTGGGCTATGTGAGGATTTAAATATTGGGTATCCAGCAATAAGAAGTCATTTTCTCGGAGAAACTCAACCAAATATACCAAACAAACTTTACTAGCATCAGTAACTGTGTGAAACATACTTTCGCCAAAAAATGCTTTACGGATACTTACCCCGTAAAGCCCTCCAACAAGTTCACCCTCTTTATATGCTTCAAATGAATGTGCAAATCCTTCTTCATGCAATTCTAAATAAGCTTCAATAATTTCATCGGAAATCCAGGTATCCTCGCTTCGTAATGATGCACAAGTTCGAATTACCTGTTCAAAATTTCTATTAATTTGAATATCGAATACATTCTGTTTATATAGGCGTCGTAAATTTTTAGATACCTTAAAACGCTCGTCGAGAGGAATAATCCCTCTCATTTTTGGTGTATGCCAATAGATTTGATTATCCTCTTCGGGGTCTGCCATTGGAAAAGAACCTGAGATATATGCCTGGAGTAATAAATTTGGCGACAGAAACACCTTGCAAAGGTAGGACAACTCCTAAAAAACTCGTTTTTTTGCTGTGCAAATGGGGAAAGGAAAAAACAAGCTGGAAAAGTTCAATGAATTTGATTCATTTCCAAACACCTTTGATTACAATAGCGAAACCAAAGGTAAGTGGGCTGAGATTTTTGGTAATTCAAACCCCATAGTGGTAGAATTTGCCTGTGGAAAGGGAGAATATACAATAGGTCTGGGAAGAAAGCGTAAGGATGTAAATTATATCGGGATTGATATAAAGGGAAATAGATTATGGAGAGGTGCTAAAACGGCAATTGAAGAAAATTTATTAAATGTAAAATTCTTACGTATAGAAATTGATAAAGCCGCTGAATATTTTGAAAAAGGAGAAGTAGCTGAAGCATGGGTAACCTTCCCCGATCCTCAACCGCAAAAAAGGCACAAACGTCTATCCGGAGGAAGATTTTTAAATGTTTACCGCAGCGTTCTGGCCGACGGAGGAAAGTTAAATATTAAAACAGATTCGGATTTATTTTATCAAACTGCACTTGAGCAGATAGCCGTGGAAAACCTAAGTGTGGAAGTGAATCTAAACGATATCTATTCTTCGGAATACGTACCTGAAGTATTACAAATAAAGACTTTTTACGAACAGATTTGGCTTAACGAAGGCAAGAAAATTAAATACCTTCGATTTGAGTTAGGAAATGTACTTTCTGATGAATCTAAGAAAATTGAGATTCCAGAAGATATGCCTCTTTCAAGCCCTTCTCAAATGCCTCCGCCTGACTTCTTCGAATCGCAACTTTATATGTAACCTTATTGGTGTAAGCTCTGTCTCTTATGTCAAACTCAAACGGTTTTAAGAGTTTATGTATTTCTTGTTCGTTTTCAAATTTTGATGAAACTTCATATTCTATCTGTTGCACTTTTTCAATCTTCCCAGATCGGTTTAAAACCGATTTAGCCCCATCTCCGTATGCGCTAATGAGACCTGGAATTCCGAGAAGCGTTCCTCCAAAATAACGAACTACAACTACCAAGACATTTGTTAATTCTTGTGAAAGAATTGCTCTTAATATTGGCCTACCTGCACTACCAGATGGCTCACCGTCGTCGTTCGCCCTTTGTGCTTCTTGGCCTTGTCCTAATATGAAGGCGTAACAATAGTGTGATGCATCGGGATATTGTTGTTTTAAGGATTGAATATTGTGCTTAATCTCCTCATCCGAATGAACCTTAAAACTGTAGGATATAAACTTACTACCTCGTTCTCGTAATTGTGTTTCGGAATTATTTTCAATTTCGTTGTATGTGTCTGAGAACAATGAACTCATTGAACCAAATATATAGAGAACAATGCCAAAATCAAACCCAATATTTTTGCAATGGACCACTTTTCACGGTAAAAAATCCCTACCAAAGAAGCACCTACAACAACTAGAATGTTATTAATTGTAAAAAACGTAGATGAATGATTAGGGAAGGAATCTAAAGCATTGTACAATGCAACAATTGAGAATAGATTTATTGTACCTAAAATAATGCCCCAAAACCAATTAACTTTTAACTTAAACACAGTAAAATCCCGTTTGAGCAATATATAAAATATACCAGTAATTAAAGCTCCAGTAAATGTGTGAGTGGTGAGTTGCATGTTACTCAGTTCCCCTTGATTAATCTTATTTAAAAAATTAATGGACAAATCTACCAGACCACTTCCGAGAAAAACCCATACAAGAATAAGATCCCATTTTAAGCTATCCATCTTATTGGGCTTTATCATTAAATAAACTGAAAGTAAAGCCATAAAAATACCTACATACCCCCAAATATTAACATTTTCATCCCAAATAATAATTGCCGATAAAATGGGAATTACCATTGACATTTTTGATGCCACTGAACTGGCAGCAGCGCCCACTTTTTGTGTAGAATATGCCATAAACAAAAAGGTAAACAAGAATAAAACACCTGTGCTGACGGCAAAAAACTCAACCAAAGAGAAGCTATTAATTTGAAGCAATCGTGGAATCGAAACTTCCTTAAGTTCTGTGGAAATTCCTGTTGAAATCCAAATATTCCCTAGGATAAAACAGACAAAATAATTGATAATTATAACGGGCAAGGGAGCAATATTTCGCCTACCTAGCTCTTTGAACACAAGGAAAATAAATACCGATAATATTACGGCGTAAAAAACGGCTAAATTCTGCGATGTAATAATGTTTAAGGGCGTGAAAGTCATTTAGCGGTATATTTATCCCATTGGCGATGTATGATTCTTTTAAATTCTCGCTCTTTTGGGGTTAATTCTAGGTTCGGAAATTTTGGAGCTTTAATTCCTTCTTCAAGATGAATATCTACATTAATAAATTGGTGAAGTTCATCAAATGCCTGAGCTTTCAAGAATGCCTCTATTGTATGTTTACCACCTTCCACTATTAATGAATTTATTTTTTGTTTATATAAGTAATTCAGGATCTGTTTTACACTAATGGATGGCTTATTCCCTATTTTTATATACTTCAATTTTCCGCAATCCTGATTTTTTAAAGAATTCACAACCCATGTTTTACCTTCAGCATCTTCATATGAACCTTTTATAGCAGGATCCACAATAATTTTTATCGGTTGGGGACCGTTCCAAAAACGATCTGTAAGCTTGGGTTTGTCATTTATCCAGGTATTTACACCCACTAAAATTGCAGAATGAGATTTCCTAAATTTGTGATTATATTTTTGAATTTCCTCATCTGTAATTTTTATGGATTCTCCCTCCATTTTACCTATAAATCCATCTCTTGTTTCTGCCCACTTGATAGTGACATATGGTTGCTTGTACTTATGGAAATTTAGAAAAAACCTATTTAACATGGTTGCCTCAAATTCTCCAACACCAACTTCGACCTTTATACCTGCCTCTTGAAGTCTTTTAACTCCACTACCTGCTACTAAAGGATTAGGATCAAGAATCGAAATAACGACTTTCGGAATTCCCGCTTGAATTATTAAGTCTGTACAAGGAGGTGTTTTTCCTTGATGATTGCATGGCTCTAGATTAACATATAAGGTTGCATTTTTAAGACGAGGATCTCCAATAATTGGTAATATTGCATTTCTCTCTGCATGATTTCCACCAAATTTTTCATGATAGCCTTCAGAAATTATTTCGTCATTATGAACTAATACACAACCCACTAAAGGATTTGGGTTTACCAAACCTTCACCATTTTGTGCTATTTCTATGCAACGATTGATGTAATCGATATGCTTCATTTGTATCAGCGAAAATAAACTTTAATTTTGAAGCGCATGAAACAAAACGGCGCGCGAAAAGGTGGACGCAGATTGAGACTTTCAAAAGTTTTTAAAGAATTCTTCCAAAATCAACAATCTTCTGGGATTTTACTAGTTGCATTTACAGCAGTTTCTTTATTTATCTCAAATAGTATTTGGGGCGAAGATTATTTAAAACTTTGGGACTTTGAATTTGGTACAGAGGTATTTCATTTACATCTTAAACACTCGGTAACTGATTGGATTAATGATGCCTTAATGGCAATTTTCTTCCTTCTTGTTGGAATTGAAATTAAAAGGGAACTGATTGAGGGCGAGTTGAGTGACAGAAAGAAAGCGATGCTTCCTGTTATTGGAGCAATTGGCGGAATGTTAATTCCTGCACTATTTTATTTTTTCATAAATATGAATAGTCCTAAAACTCTTTCTGGAATCGGAATTCCTACTGCAACAGATATTGCATTTGCAATTGCAATTTTAGGTATGTTAGGAGATAAGGTTCCGCCCGCATTAAAAGTATTTTTAACAGCGCTAGCCATCATTGATGATTTAGGAGCAATATTAGTTATAGCCATATTTTACGGTCAACCCATTTCTGTTCCTTGGTTAGGTGTTGCCGCTGGATTCATAGTGCTTCTTGAAATCGCCGATAGAAAGAATTGGGATTACATTTGGTTATATGCAGTTCTAGGTATTGGATTATGGTTTGCTATGTTGCATTCGGGTATTCATGCTACTATTTCTGGAGTAATTCTAGCATTTATGTTGCCAAGGCAAACGAATATCGAAAAGAAAATTGCAAATCAGATAGAGCATAGCCTAAGTTGGTGGGTTTCATTTATAATATTACCGTTATTTGCTGCTGCTAATACAGCTATACAACTAGATTTAAATCTTTTAGATCAATTAGTTACCCCACTATCATTAGGAGTGTTCTTTGGCCTTGTTTTAGGCAAACCATTAGGAATTTTTACCTTTTCTTGGCTAGCACACAAATTGAAATTCGCTGAAATATCTGCTAATATCCCTCTCAATAAATTACTCTATGCGGGTATTTTAGGAGGAATTGGGTTTACTATGTCAATATTTGTTGCTAATCTTGCCTTTAACGATGTTACTCTTATCAATATCGGTAAGGTAAGTATTATTATTGCTAGTGTTACTGCTGCAACTGTTGGATATTTAGGATTTAAATTCTCGAAGAATTAAATCAAAAAGAAATTTTAGAATGCGAACAAACTGATATAACTTCATATATTTGATTTAATTACTGCTATGAAACAACATGTTCGAAATAAAGCTTACCTAGCAGGTGGAATAATCCTGAGCATACTAGGAATACTTTGGCTAATTCATGCACTGGGAATTGATGTACCCGAGATTATTGTGTCATTCCCGAGTTTGATAATGCTGATAGGTTTAATTACACTAATTCAAACAAAATTTAAAAGTGAAGTTGCTTGGGTGATTTTTGGGTTTGGTGTGGTTTTAATGTTAAATAAACTGTTTCCAAATCAAAATATTTGGCAAATTGGCTTAGCTGGATTGTTATTAATTCTAGGCTTATATTACCTCTTCAAATACTTTACAGAGACAAAAGAGGTACCCGATTTTAGCACTGAAAAAGAAAACAAGAAAATCTAAATTAAAAGTTTTGGCATTACATTTGTAGTACATAGCATATGATGAAACGATTATTACTTTTTACTTTGGGATTTGTAGGACTATTTAATTTTGCCAAAGCTCAATTAATAGTTTCGGCAACTGAATTTGCGCGTAACCCAGCGCTTTACAATGGCAGAACCATTATTCTAACAGGTGTAGAAGTAAATATCAACAATCCCGCTAATACAGCAAATGCTTCAATTGGTTCGGTGGCAACACCAGTAGCAACTTTAACAGGTCCAGTATCCGTATCGCCCGTTGCTCCCACTAGACCCCAAATTGGAGGCACAACTACTCCAACAGGAACAACAACTATTCAACGCTGCAACCCTCCTAAAGGATGGTTAATTACAGATGTTGAACTACCTAATAACTTGCAACAGTGTTTTGTAATTTATGATAAAATGGCAACCACCCTTCCAACTCAAAAATTCAATGCGGATTTAACATTGAGAGTTGATACTCGTTTGATGCATAGAATAACTAGGGTTAAGGTTAATTAGAAAATTGGAAAATAATATAAAAAAAGGCGTTGAATTTCAACGCCTTTTTTATATAGGGAACCAGCTCTCCGATCCTCTAGAATAGCCTCTACCAAATCCTCCAGTTCCAGTATCAAATCGAACACCTAATTCCATTAGTAAAGAAACTGGTGGAGTCCAATGATCTGCAGGATTCAATATATATGACCCTTTTATTCTAAGAAAAGTAAAATCTGATTCACTAAATATTTGAAGTTGAGTAAATAGACCTTGTGCTTTTAATTGATCTTGAAAAAAATCGTACCGTTCATAGCCAAAAGTAAGGATTGCCCTTTCGCTGTTTACGAGATGGTAACCCAAATTAAACATAGCATCTGTAAATCTAACTGCACTAGCACCTATATATAAATTTCCAGCAATTGTAGCGTTCACTGAAATTGAAGGTTGTACTTGTTTATCCTCAAAAACTGGAATATAAATAGCACCCAAAGACATATCAATTGAAGCTATATCTTCAGTAAATAATTGCGCGGAAGCATCCTTACCGATTAAAGAGATTAAAATAATAAGAACGGTATTTTTTACCCCAAACATTTATTGAAATATTATCGGAGTAAAATAACTGTTTTCTTCAGTGCCCCCCCTTCTTCATTTCCAAATCTAGGTGGGTTTGACAATATTGATTCATCTTCACTACAGAAAGACGAGTAGTCTACTTCAACTACATAAACTTGAGTCATATAATTATCGCCACTTTTATCTCTTCCATCCCAACCTTGGTTATATCCTTCCCAAATTTTCTGACCCCAACGGTTATAAACCTTCATCCTATAGTTGGTAATTGCATCGGTTTTAACTGGCTCAAGAACATTGTTTATAAGATCATTATTCGGAGTGAATGCATTAGGTAATTCAATATAATCTGGCTCCTTGACTTCTACATCGATGATTTTTTCATCAATACATCCTTTATCGTTAATTACACGCAACTTAATGGAGTGAATTCCCAAATCTTCAGTTTGATATTTTGTTATCTCATCAGTTGAGATGAGTTCATTATCGAAGTAGTACTCGGTCCTCCAAGCCCCTGTACTCGAACTGTTTAGATTAAAATCTTCGTTTTGAATAGGATATTTACATCTCAATGTTAAGTCAAAGTCAGCGGTTGGATTTGAATAAACTGAAACAAACTGACTTGTTGAATCAATACAACCAAATTGTGAGTACCCTATCAACTTATATGTACCCTGCTTAGTTCTATCCATAGGACTTAAAGACAAAATCAAATCAGTTGTTTTGCGAATATTTAAATTATTTGGTCCCAACCAGTCAATGGAATCAGCATCAGTATTTGCTACTAATTTTAAACTTTCTCCATCACAGTAAATTCCATTTTTAATATCATCAATAGCTACGATTGGTTTTGGACGGACTCTTACTTTTGTTTCATATATTCCAGTACATGACCATTTATCAGATATAGTAACTCTGTAGGTACCATTGTCGTTTAATGTTACTGGGTTCAATACATAATTTGGAGAATTTACGATATTTCCCGTTGGACCTTCCCAAGTATAATTTACTCCACCCTTAGCTTTTAATACTAATAATGAGCCCTCACAAACTTCTCTATCTGGTTCTACTGATATACTGTCTAGACCAACTTGTAACCTGTACATTGCCGTATCGTAACAGCCAGCATCTGAAATACCTTTTACTAGGTAAATACCTGTATCGGACTTTTGAATGTTTGTTAAACGATGGGTAAATCCATAACCAATGGTATCAAATCCGAATGGATTGAATCTAGGTCTAAACCACGCATAATTATCTGTACCACTAGCGATTAGATCAACATTTGAACCAATACAACCAATTTTTGGATCCGATGTGATTGAAACAATTGGATTTAGATTAACTTTTACGTGAACTAATGCCTCATCTTCACACCCATAACGGTCTTGGGCTGTTATCTTATAATATCCATTTTTAGTTCTATCAACATTGGCCAGACGTAACGTTGAATCCGAACTCCAACCAAAATTTGTAGATCCATAGGACCAATTATAACTAACTCCTTCATTCATGTATGAGGTAAGAATGAGACTGTCAAATTCACATATCTGAACTGAGTCGGATGGTAAAATAACAGGATTATGTGGTCTTTCATCCACCTCATAGAAGGTATCTACGAAACAACCTTTTTCATCCTCAACACGAACAAAATAAAGTCCCTTGCTTAAACCACTCAAAGTACTATCTATAACATTGTTTGGTTTCTGCGTCCAGGTGTATGTATAATTTCCATTTCCACCAGAGGCTGTTACTTCTAATTCACCGTTTGATCCACCCTGACAATCTACAGGTTTGTTGATAGTATTGAAAATAACCAATGGATCGGGTTGTTCCACCGACACTTGGATATCCATTGTATCAGGACACTGATTTTTATCGGTAACAAACAATTGATAATATCCTTCTCCAGCTGCAATCAATGGCATTCCTGAGGCAAAGAAAACATCATCTTTAAACCACTGATACTTGTAATCAGCAGTACCACCAGAAACTGTAACATAAGCTTTTCCATTTGCTTCCCCATAGCAACGTACATCCACTGTTGAATCAAGAGCAAATTGCATTGGTTCAGGTTGTGTAAGCTGAATGTTTAATCTGGAAGAAACACAGAAATTCTCATCTCGCACCTCAACTGTATGCACACCGGCTTTAAGATTATTTTTTACATTCCCTCCATCCATCATATCTCCATCCCAGTAATAGGTATACTTATTTCCTGGATATGGTGTTCCTCCCCATGCGGTAATGGAAACCTTACCCGTAGAATCAAAGCATTTGATTTCCTTAAGCACTTTATAACTTGCCTGAACTTGTAATGGTTGATTAATAGTAACAGAGGTAGAATCTATACATCCGTTATTATCAGTAGCCACTAAATAATACGTACCCGCAGGTATTTTTGTGAGGTTCGATCCAAAATATTGATTGGTTCCTTTAGTCCAAACATATCTATACGGCGAAGTACCACCTGAAATATTCTTAACAGAAGCCCCACCTGTTGAAGAATTATAACAAATAGCATTCGAATCCAAACTAGCAGTAACTAACAATGGATCAGGCTCGTCAAAGAAATAACTTCCTGCGCTCTCACAACCATTATTATCTCTAATTGTAACTTGGTAAGTTCCTGCCGGAGCAGAACTAATGTAATTTGTTGGGGTAAAGCTTGCGCCATTCCAAGAATAAGTGTATGGTCCTGACCCACCAGAGGCAACTATTTCTAATCTACCTGTCATACCATGACAAGGTATTGCGTCTAATATTCTAACTATCGGTGTATCCGGATTTTGCAGAACATTCACATACTGCAATGTATCATCCACACAACCAAAAGTTGAGATTGCTCTTAACAATACTGGGAATGCACCTGTACCTGTATAAGAACGACTAGGACTCATACCTGAATCGATATCTGATGGTGAGAATTCCCAAGCATATTTAAGTGAACCGTTACCCGTAGGTATGGTACTATTATTTACAAAATCAAACTTATTACTCGATAAACACTGGTTCCAATTATTCACATCAAAATTTGCCGTTGGCATTTCATAAACTCGAATCCAAGTATCTTTAACATCAAAACAACCATAACTACTTACAACTTTATAAGTCACCAAATAGGTACCTGGTTTGGTATATGTTAACGATGTATCGGTTATTGCAGTGGCTCCGTTTCCAAACGACCATTCATGATTTAGACTACCTCCACCCATAGGTATCTTACTCATGCTTGTATATGAGAATCGATTATTTAGTAAACATTGATCATAATCATTTACTACAAAATCGGCAACTGGTTCAGGATAGATTTCAACCGTACTGGAATCTATTGTAGTACATCCTTTATTAGAAATACTATGTAAATAAATCCAGTATTTACCCGAATTCGGGAATGAAGTAGAGAAACTATCCTGTTTAGATAATATTTGAGTATCTCCTTTACTCGTCATCCATGTGGAGCGCAAGAATGAATTATCACTAATACTTGAGCTATCATGGAATGTGAACGAACTATTTCCTTGACAAACTGATAATCCTGCATTATTGTTCACCAATCTAGGTGTTGGCGTTGGGAATACAGTAACCGCCTTTGTAAAGCTATCAACACAGTTATTGTTCAGTACCATTGTTAATTTGACATCGTACTTCCCTGGATTTGCATAATAATGTCTGAAGGTATCTTTGTACACAATACTACCATCACCCATATCCCATTTTGTTGTAAGCCACTTATTTGCAGTATTATTGGTGGTATTGGTAAATTTAATTGTACCACCAAAACAAGAATCTTTTACATCAAAACTAATCTCTGGTTGTTCTCTAATTCTAATTTGAGTAGCCGCATTTCCTATTGAGTCTTTACATCCCCTATCTGAAATAGCAACTAATTTTACTTGATAGTCACCTGGCTGTCCATAAGTATGACTAGGATCTTTAAGTGTGGAACCTACGCCATCACCAAAGCTCCATTCAAAAGTAAGTGAACCACTATCTATCGTAGACTTATTGGTGAAGTCGATAGCTTTATTCTGACCACATTGATTGTTGCTCGAAGGTGTGAACATTGCATTAGGAACAGAATAAACCTCTACTTTCTGACATATTGTATCTTGACAAGTACCAATTCCGTTATCAGCGATAAGACAAACATTTCGAATTCCCGAAGAATTAAATAAATGTTTAGGATCTCTCTTATTTGAAGTTATTCCCGATTCTAATAACCATTCATACTTCACAAAATTGGTAGTATCGATAGTTGTATTACTAAAATGAATTGGATATCCTTCACAGGTATCTTTGAAGTCAAAGCCAGCATCTGGTTTACTAATTACTTCAACTTTCAGTGAGTCTTCATCAGCACAACCATAAATATTTGTAGCACGGAGGACCACACTATACTTACCATAATTCGTATACGTATGCCTTACGTTTTGTTGATTATTAAATATACCATCGCCAAAATTCCAATTGAATTTTGTTTGGGTTCCATATTGTATGGTAGAGTCAGTAAATACAAATAGATTTCCGGATCCACATTGGCGATCTCTATCTACTTTAAATCTAACAATAGGTTTTGGATATGCTTTAACGGTTTGAACCGTACTATCAAAACATCCATTAGAAGTAGTAACTCTCAGAATAACTTGATATACACCACCTGTATCATATTGGCTCTTCGGATCTTTTAAGTTACTGGTTTTACCATTACCAAAATCCCAATTATAATACATTACGTCATTGTTAACATAGCTAGTGTTGGTAAACTGCATATTGAGCCCAAGAGTACATGTATCTTTTTGCACAAAACCAGCCGTTGGACGGTTATAAATATTTATGGTTTCATAGGATGTATCTCTGCATCCTCCGTTCCCCTCAATAATCAATGCAACCTTAAACTGACCAAAAGTATTATACGATTTTGTTGGATTTTGTTTGTTTGATGTGGTTGAATCACCAAAATCCCAGAAATATTTCAATTGGTTTCCAGTTGAATATTGTGAAATACTCTTGAACTGGAATGCAGTATCATTTCCGCATTGAGAAGTTTTTACATCTATACCTGCTTGAATTCTATCATATACGGTAATGGTATCTATAAAACTATCTATACATCCAAAATCACTTGTTGCTCTTAAAGTAACCCGGTAATCACCAGATTGATTATAGGTAAAATAAGGGCTTTGTTGAGTACTTGTGAATCCACCTGATCCAAAATTCCAGAAATATTTCAAGGTACCTGAAGCTATGCTAGATCCATTAGCAAAGCCAACGGTAGAGCCATTCGAACAATTTGATGCTACTGCATATTTTGGCTTTGGCATCGGCATTACACGGATAGGTTTGGTAATACTATCGGTACAACCTTGATTGGTTGCGGCAATCAATTTAACATTGTATACTCCCTCTGATCCATAAATATGGAACGTATCCTTAGCATTAACTTGTGAAGATGAATCACCAAAATCCCAAGTATAGGTCATATTACCAAATGCAAGTTTTGATTTATTTGTGAATACGTATCTGTTTTGTGCCAAACATTGGCTATCTCCATTAGTTATGAAATCTGGTCTTGGCCTTGGTTGAACTTCAATTTGAGAGGTAAACGTATCTTTACAGCCATTTAAATCTGTAACTGTAAGAGTCACAGTTTTATATCCATGCGAACTATACTTAACATCCTGCGGTTGTGCCGTAGTATCAATTCTTGGAGTTGCATCTAAACCGAAATCCCATCTCCAAGCCACAAGCTTTGATCCATTTAATGGAGTTGAACCATTAGATGTAAAGGTAAAGGTATGATTATTTAAACATTGTGCAACCTGATTTACTGACCAGAAAGCATCTGGTTTTTCTCGCACACGAATAACAGAAGTAAATGTATCGGTACAGGTATTCGAATCCGTCACTGTTAATGTAATTGTCTTATATCCGTGATATGAGTATGTTACATTTGATGGATTTATTGCACTTGAAGTACTTGGACTGGAGAAACTACCGAGTTTCCAATTATACGCTACTAATTTTGAATTTTTTGTAGGATTTGAATAGTTAAGAGCATCGAAATTAAATTGATTATCATCAAAACACTGATCATCATTATTCACTATCCAACCCGCCACTGGATTTGGAAGTATTCTAACAGTCGATATAATTGAATCATAACACCCATTAGTATCTTTTACAATTAATCTTACACTCTTTAATCCAGTATCAGAGTATGTTACACTAGTTGGATTAGCTCCGAATGCTTTATTCGGATTTGCTGTGTTATCTAAACTGAAATCCCATTCATATTGTACCAGTTGAGAACCACTTACAGCTGTAGAACTTGAAGCAGAATAACTGAATTTATTCTCCTGATAGCATTGAACACCACTATTTACTGTCCAACTTGCTTTTGGATGATTTTTAATAAACACACTTGATTTAAATGTATCTGAGCACCCATTAATATCTGTAACTGTTAATACAACATCCTTATATCCTAAAGCTGTATAACTAACCCCACTGTAAGATTGTGTACTTGCATTTTTAGGGAAAGATTTATCGCCAAAATCCCACTCATAAGTACTAATTTGACTACCAGAAGCCGGAGTGCTATTAGTTCCACTATAATTAAATTCATTTCCGCGGTAACAATCATCGGGTTTATTTGAAGTCCATCTTGCAATTGGTTCTTCTTCCACTCTAACCTTAGATGTTATAGAGTCTATACACCCGGCGGCATTCTTAACAATTAAGGTAACGTCCTTTTCACCGTAATTTGAAAACTTAACATTATTGATTCGTTTTGAACTTCCAGTACTCGGAGTACCATCGGGTTCAAATCTCCAAGTATATTGAATTGATGAATTTTGACTTAATGCATCGTTACTTTCAAAATTGAAATTCTGTATTTTAAAACATTGCGTATCGTTATTTACAGTCCATTGTGCCACTGGACTCTCATAGATAACCACATTCAATTTAGATGTATCAGCACATTCATTTTTATCTTTAATGATCAGCTGAATTGTTTTTGTACCTGCGGTCGAATATGTTAAGTTCTTGACCGTGTCATTTATTGAGCTTTGAGGTGAAGATCCCGAACCTAAAGACCAATAGAACGAGTCTAACTGAGAATTTGTTACGGCATTAGAATTTGAAGCTGTAATATCAAAAGAGTTTAGGTACTTACATTGAGAAGAGCTACTTAAATTGGTAATTCTTGCAGTAGGATGTTCCTTCACATTTACATTTCGATCCATCGTATCAGAACATCCATTAGAATCCAAAATGATTAACCTAATGGTCTTTTTTCCTGTTGTATTGTATACAATTCTATTTACATCTGCTGAATAAGAAATGCTTGGTGATGCAGTATTCGGGCTATTAAGATCAAAGTCCCATATACTTCTTTTAATCTTTGTTCGAGTACCTAAAACATCATTGCTGTAAGATGAACTGTTTACCCGGAATTCATTTGATCTAAAACATTGACTTGTATCTGCAATACGGAAATCAGCCGATGGATGAGGCTTTACAATTAATGGTAAAGAATGGTAGTGAGTACATCCGTTAGAATCAGTAACGGTTAGTGATACCTGATAATTTCCAGCCACACTATATGTAACATTATTGACGGTTGAGCTTGTCGAAGAAGAAATACTTGCATTACTTCCAAAATTCCAGTAATAAGACTTCAGTGCTGTACCTGTAGCGTTTACAGTTTTTGAAGATGGCTTTACATTAAATACATGTCCTCTGTAACAAAGTTCAGTAGTCATGTTTTCTATTTCAGCCACTGGGTTTTGTAAGACTTGAATATTTGATGTAAAGGTATCTTGACATCCATTTAAATCCGTAATTGTTAACGTTACCGATTTATTTCCAGATGAATTATATCTAACACTATCCTTATCTGCATTGGTCGAGCCCTGCGGTGAAGCATTTGTGCCAAAATCCCAATCATAACTTACGATACTAGAATTGGTTGAAGAGTTAGAGTTTGTTGATTTAAAATCAAAATAATTTTCATTTTTACATTGAACGTTTTTATTAACAGTCCACTCAGCGTAAGGGTTAGGTAATACTTTGACATAATCGATAGCTGTATCCCTACAACCATCAACATTTTCAACTATCAAACGAACAGTGTAATCTCCTGCAGCGCCATAAGTAACTCCAATAACTGAGTCTAGAGTTGAGCTAATACTGTTACTACTATTACTAAATATCCAATATTTATTTTTAACTGTAGATTGTTTACCTGCATAAACATTTGAAGATCCAAAGTTGAAACTATTTGCCTGGAAACATTGAGTATCAGAGTTAATTGAAATACGCGCTGTAGGATTATCAAGTATCTCAATTTGATTAGTGAAAGTATCTGTACAACCATTTGCATCACCTACAATCAAAGAAACATTATTTAATCCTAAAGTATCATAGATTACATCATTTGGAATTTGCTTATTCGAAGTTTTAGGTTGAGTACCATTTCCAAAGTTCCAATTATAGGTTGATAAAGTAGAACTATTTACAGCTTGTGAATTGGATCTAAATACAAAAATATTTTGATTTTTACATTGATCTGAATCGTTAACAGTCCAAGACGCTGTTGGATGCTCAAGAATTATTGAATTTCTTGATACTGTATCGAAACATCCATTTAAATCTTCTACTACAAGGATAATATTTTTGGTCCCTGTTTGATTGTATGAAGTACTCACACTGTTATTACTTGTTCTAACAACTGGAGCACTAGTAGTGGATTGATTGCCTAAGGAATCCCAGATATATTTCTTTGCACCATTGACCCAAGTTGGGTTTGGTTTAAACACAAGTGAATTTCCTCTCAAACATTGTACAGAATCATTAAAATAAAAACTAGCTACAGGATGTTCTTTAACGGTTACATTAAGGGAGAAGGTGTCCGAACAACCATTGGAATCATTAACAGTGAACACGACTTTCTTTGTACCCGTTGAGCTATATGTTACCTTATTGGTATTAGCAGTTGTTGAACTTGATGGAGATGCTGAATTACCGAAATCCCATGTCATAGATTTTATTCCTGAACCACTAACTGGTGCAGAACCGGTAGAATAAAAATCAAATGAATTTCCCTCTAAACATTGAGATGCATTTGACCCTAATGCTAAAACATTTGCTTTTGGATTTTCTAAAACATTTAATTTAGATTGGAATGTATCCGTACAACCCGTCAATGAATCAGTAATTGTTAGGGTAACAAATTTTAAACCAGGGTTAGTATATCTTACCTTTTTCGGAGCTGCTGATGTAGAATCATTTGTTACTGAACCAGCGCCAAACGACCATAAATATTTTGAAATTGATGACCCTGATGATGGGGTTGAATTAGCAGACGAAAAATCAAATTCATTTGATTGTAGACATTGACTAATTGATGGCGTTGTCCACTTAGCAATTGGATTACTTAACACGACGAGGTTTTTACTAGTCGTATCGTAACAGCCATAATTATTCTTAATTATTAATTGTACCGAGTATAACCCACTAGAATCATATGATACCAAATTATTCGCAGTACTTGAAGTAGAAGGGTTAGAATTACTTCCTGATAAATCAAAATCCCATGTTTGGCTGGTAATACTTGAATTTGAACCAGCCGTTGAAGAGGAAGAAGTTAAATTGAAGCTATTGTTTTGTAAACAAACTGTATCTTTTGATGAGTTATATAAGCTAATTACTGCAGTAGGAATATCTCTAACATCAATGGTATTATTAAACGTATCCAAACAACCATTGGAATCAGTAACAATTAATCTAATCGACTTATTCCCTATTGAGTTATACTTAACAGAATTTATTGAAGTTAATGAACTACCCGAGGTATTTCCTTGAGTACTACTTGCATCAAACTTCCAGTCGTATTTAACAATATTTGAACCAGCAGCAGCATTTGAAGTATCGTTAAAGTCAAATGATTGATTATTTAAGCATTGTTCGTCATTATTTACTACCCATTTAGCAACTGGATGCTCTTTAACAGTCACAGACTCATTTGTGGTATCATAACATCCATTTGCATCTTTGATAATAAGTTGCAGGTTTTTTGATCCCGTATTTGAATATTTAAAAGTACTTACTGAAACTCCAGAGGTATTTACTGTACTTGACAATCCATTACCTAGTAGCCATGAGTACATGGTTATACTACTTCCAGTTTTGGAAGGAAGAGAGTTTGAGGCAGTGACTCCAAAATTATTACCTCTCAAACACTGCTCTGACTGTTTAGTTAATTGAATGTCAGCAGTTGGATGGGCCTTTATATAAGTATAATAATAAGCAGTATCTGAACATGTATTATTATCATTTATAATCAGCTGTATAATCTTTTTCCCAACACTACTATAACTAACTGTTTGGCTTGTAGATTGAGATGTTGTTGGGTTTGACTGACTTCCAAAATTCCAACTTATTGAACTTATATTTGAGCTACTAGCAGAACTTGAATTAGAGGCAGTAAATGTAAATGCATTTCCTCTCAAACATGAACTATCCGGTGATGATGAATTAATTACCGCGATAGGATTTTCCTTTATGAGTATGCTGATTGTTGTATCATCAAAACAACCATTAGTATCTTTTACTGTAAGTTTTATACTTTTAGATCCAGCATTAGCGCCAGTATATTTTACAGAAGTTTGCTTTGGACTATTTGAACCAGATGGATTTGACCCTGTTCCAAAATCCCAAATATATCTCGAAATGTTTGACCCAGTGGCTGGTGTTGATGAAGTACCACTGAAGTTGAAAGAGTTATTATTGAGACATTGAGTATCTGCATTTAAAACTGATATTAAAGCTATTGGATTTGCATCAACCTTTATTTGTGATGTAATTGAATCTTGACAACCGTAGTTGTTGGTAATTACTAGTTTAACTTTAAATATACCTACACTGTCGTAACTAACATCATTGATTGAACTAGTGTTATTGGCAGTATAATTTGCGTAGTATTCATTATTATTTACGTCAAATGACCATTTGTATTTTACCAAACTAGAATTTGTACCTGCCGTAGATGTTGAACTAAAATCAAAACTATTCGCATCAAAACAATCTATGCTGTCGGGAATAGAAATCCCTGCTGTAGGCATATTTCTTATAACAACATCTATGAAATTAGTATCACTACATCCGTTCGAATCAATTACAATTAATCGATTGCTTTTTGTTCCTGTTGACTGATAGGAAATACCATTAACTTGTTTGCTAGTTGAAGATGTTTGTGAAGCTGAATTATCAAACGACCAGATGTAATTTGATAACCCAGAGTTCACTACAGAAGTTGAAGAATCTGCGTAAAAATTGAAGGAATTATTATTGAAACACTGATCATTAGTATTAACTCCTGCGATGGCATCTGGATGATCTAATACATTTACATTTGTCGATATTGTATCGTTACAACCATTTTTATCATGTACAATCATAGTAATAACTCTCGATCCAATGCTTGCGTAAGTTATATTTGACTGACTATTGCTTGTGTTTGCTGTTTGTTGCACTCCAGTGCCTAATTTCCATGTATATTTATCAATAGTGCTATTAGCAACTGCTTTTGAGGTAGATCCAGAGAAATTAAAACTATGACCTCTAAAACATTGGTTAGCATTATTTATGGTTAACAAGGCTTGAGGGTGTTCATTGATTGTAATTAACGTATTCGCAGTATCAAGACAACCATTAACATCGGAAACTATAAGTTGGATATTCTTATTACCAGCTGTAGTATATTTTATTGATTTAGGATTACTCGAACTTGCCAAACTACTTGAAATCGTTGTACCCACTGACCACTGATAGTTAGAAATTCCTAATCCACTATTTGACACGGAATTCCTACCATCAAAATCCCAATCATTCCCAAGTAAACAACTCGTATCGTTAGTAATACTAGAAATAAGAGCAGTAGGATTTGCAAGCACCCAAATTTTAGAAGTAAAGGTGTCGAAACATCCATTGTTGTCTTCTACAATTAGGCTAACTGTTTTTTGACCTGCCGTAGCGTATTTAATATTAACTGGATTAGCACTATTCGTTTGACTATTAGTCAAAGCGCCACCAAAATTCCAAGTAAATGATTTAAATGATGTTACTGCCGTTGCAGTGGATGAGTTAAAATTAAAATTATTTCCTGTTAAACATTGAGTATCATTGTTTACAACCCATTTCGCTGACGGATTTTCTAAAATTTCTACTTGGGCCGTGGTAGTATCAGAGCAGCCAAATGTATCATTTATCACTAAGGAAATAGTTTTATTTCCGTAACTCGAGAATGTTACATTTAATACTGTATCTGAAGTTGAACTACTGGTATTTGAAGTAGATCCAAAATCCCATTGGTAACCATTAACTATTTGTCCGCTTCCTGCAGTTGAATTTCCTGCGTAAAAATCAAACGAATGACCTTTATAACAATCAACCGTATTAGATTTGGTAATTATCGCTGATGGGTTTTCAATAACTTGAACTGTTTTAACCAACGTATCTTCACAACCATTATTATCTTCAACTATCAGCCTTACAGATTTACTTCCATAAGTTGAATAAGAAATAATTCCCGAACTACTATTTGTTGTTACTTTAGATGTAGGATTTGATCCATTCCCAAATTTCCAATCATAGTTTGAAATTCCTGATCCACTAACAGAAGAGCTACTACTTGCATTAAAGTTAAACGAATTACCACTCAAACATTGAATTGAAGAAGGTATACTCCAGTTTGCCGTTGGGTGTGGTTTTATAAATACAGATGTTTCTGAAGTATCCGAACAACCGTTATTATCTGTAATGATTAATCTTGCAGTTTTAAGTCCAATATTAGTATAATTTACATTAATTGAATTTGAAGTTGAACTTGAAGTTGAAGGGCTCGCAGTATTAGGGTTGTTGTTTAAATCAAATGACCAATTATAACTAGAAATACTTGAACCTGAAACAGCATTAGTACCATTTGAAAGATAAGCAACTGAGTTACCTCTTAAACACTGAGTATCTTGTAACGCACTTGTGGTTAAATTTGCGTTAGGATGAGGCCTTACGTTAATCGCAGATGTAAATGTATCACTACATCCGTTATCATCCGATACAGTTAAGGTTATTGTTTTTTGCCCTACAGTAGAATATGAAACAGATTGAACCGATGAACCTGTTGCGCTAGATGGTGTTGCATTTTGACCAAAATTCCAACCATACAACACAATGCTATTACCTGATACCCCTGTTGAACTTGCCTTACTAAATTCAAATTTATTACCTCTGAAACAATTCCATGAAGTATCAACTGTCCATATGGCCTTTGGTAGACCTAATACCTTCACTTGTTTTGCGACAGTATCGTAACACCCATTTGAATCAGTAACAATTAATCTTATATCTTTTATTCCCGTATCAGAGAAAATTATATTAGTTGGATTTTTTGCAGAAGAAATAGATTGACTTACAGTAGAATCAAATGTCCAAGAATAAATAGATATACCAGAAGAACTTGGAGTTGAAATTTGAGAAGTAAAATTATATGAATTTGAATCTAAACATTGATTAACTCTGTTGATACTGTAATTGGCAATTGGGTCAGACCATACTTCCACAGAACGAGAAACAGTATCCAAACATCCGTTAATATCTTGAATGATTAATGTTACATTCTTTGAACCAGCGCTGGAATAAGATTGGCTGGAAACATTTGTATTGCTCGATGATGTAACTGATGCTGTATTATCAAAACTCCAAGAATAACTGATTAATGTAGAGCTGTCACCACCATAGGAATTTGTGCTGCTGAAATTGAAATTATTACCGTTAAAACACTGTGTAGAATCATTTACAGAGATAATAGCCGTAGGCATATTATAGACCTCAATTAATGACTTAAATGTATCTAAACATCCGTTTGAATCTAACACTGTTACATTAATATATTTCGTTCCGGCACTGGCAAAAGTTAGATTCACAACATTACCTGAATCTGTGTCATAACTAATGCCACTTGCATCAATGTAGCTCCAAGAAACAGACTGTATTGCAGATGATCCAACTGGCTGCGATGCAGAAGAGTTTAAAGTGAACTGATTCCCAGTTAAGCATTGATTGGTATCGTTTGTAGTCCAAACGGCAAATGGTTTTGGACGAACTATTAGACTTTCAGTAGCAGTATCTCTACACCCATTAGCATCCGTAACAACCAATTCTACAGATTTTAATCCTTGACTTGAATACTTTATACCTGTTGGATTTGCTGATGTTGAACTACTTGGACTACTAGTATTTCCAAACTGCCAATTATAATCTGTGATTGTTGAATTAGTTGTAGATTGAGTTCCAGATGACGTAAAAGTATATGAATTACCCTGCAAACATTGGGAATCATTGGCAACCATGAAATTCGCCGTTGGGTGACTCAATACCTCTACAAACGACGTAAAGGTGTCCTCACAGCCATTTTGATCAGTCACTGTGAGCGTCACATATTTCTTACCTGTAGAATTAAATCTCACACCACTCACCGAATCTGAAGTGGAAGATGTAATATTCGAGCCCAATCCAAAACTCCATGAATATGTGCTTACTGCTGCTCCATTTACACCTTTAGATCCACGAGAACTAAAGTTAAAATCATGATTACGCAAACACAACGATTGACTATCTACCTGCCAGAATGCTTCTGGCTTTGGACTCAAATAAACCTTTTGTGTAGTAGTATCTGCACATCCATTTACATCAGAAACAATTAAACTTATAGTTTTCCAACCTGAATCTGAATATGTTACCGAACTTGGAGCCGAGGTTGTTGCGGATGCAGGTGAAGAATTTTGGCCAAAACTCCAGTTATAACCTTGCAAAGTAGAATTACCAGCTGATTTAGAAGAAGTACCAGAGAAATTGAAACTATTACCTTGTAAACATTGACTTGTATTAGGCGCTACCGTGATTACGGCTCTCGGATTGTCTAGTATATAAATAGATTTGTTGAACGTGTCTATACAGCCTAAACTATCCTGAACTACCAAGATCACGTTCTGGTATCCTGTGTCCGTAAACTGTATATTGAAGATATCTTTTGTGGTATCTTGAGTTTTATTTGCGTTAGAAGGTAAAGACCAACTATAGCTCGTAATTTTTGATAATGAACTAGATGTAGAAGTAGAAACAAAATCAAAACTATTTTGGGTTATACATTGAATGGTATCTGTAGTAGACCACTGAGCAACTGGATTCGCGAGGATATTAATTGTATCAGTGTATGTTCCAAAACATCCATTAATATCATACACATACGCTGTTATAAATTTATAACCGGCACTACTGTAGGTTATACCTTGGGGGTTAGTACCAGAAGAAGAATCTGGAGTGGCATTTGAACCAAAATTCCATGTTATTTTACTAATAGTTGATCCGCTTACAGATTGAGAATTGATTGCATCAAAGTCAAAAGAGTTCCCTTGTAAACACTGCGTATAACTCGTAGATGTCCAAACGGCTGTTGGGCTTGGTTTCAACCTAATAGATTGATTTGAAGTATCCTTACAACCATTCCCATCAATAACAATAAGTCCAACAGTATCATACCCAAGACTGTCAAACTTAATATTTGATACAGAACTCTGCGATGAGCCCGTAATGGACGAACCATTACGCTTCGCATTCTGACCAAAATCCCATGCATAACCAGTGATAGAATTACTGGTTGCACCAACTGAATTCAAGCCGTTGAAGGTGTATAGTTGATTTTGGAAACATTGCTGTGCAGCATTTGTTGTGATTACAGAAGTTGGATGAGCAAAAACTTCCACTGTAGTTTCAAACGTATCTATACATCCATTGATATCTTCTACAGTAAGGGTAACTAATTTATTTCCTGTAGTGTTGTAGGTTACCCCATACATAGTATCCAATGTTTGCCCGGTAGTATCAGAAATATCTGAACCATTACCAAAACTCCAACTGTAAGAATTAATGGAAGAATTTGTTACAGCTTTGGATCCCTTTGCTTGAAAATTAAATACATTTGATCTTAAACACTGGGAAATACTGTCAATGTTAAGTTGAGCAAATGGTTTCGGATTTATCCAAACAGTGTCTTTTAAGGTATCCTTACAGCCATGTAAATCAGTAATAATTAAAGTTGCTATTTTACGGCCATTTGATTGGTAAACAACTGAGTCTGGATTACTTGAATTAAAGGTAACTGGAGTAACATCGGTTGAATTAACATTTCCGTCGAGCATCCAGTAATAAGAGGTTACCGCACTTGAACCAGTTTTTGGAGTACTATTACCTGCATCAAAGTTGAAAATATTTCCTTGTAAACATTGGGAGTCATTGGTGTTTAAATCAATGATTGCAGTAGGATGTCCCCATACATTTAATGAAATAGAATTTGTGTCTTTACACCCGTTTAAATCTTGATAAACTAAGGTTAGCGTTTTAGATCCAACCTGACCGTAACTAACAGAAGGTTTTAATACAGTTGAGGTATTTTTATCCGCACTTGTATTTATACTATCAAAATACCACGTATAATTAGAACTACTGCCAATAACCCAAGTAAAATTAGGATTTAAATTAAAGGAGTTGCCATTTAAACATAACTCATTAGTATCTAATGTAACATTAGCAGTAGGCATGGATTTAATCCTAACTACCCCAGAAATTGTATCTGTACATCCATTATCGGCATCAATTGCTACTAACTCAAATGCCTTTTGTCCAGCACTTGAATATTTAACTGCTGGATTACTTGATGTGGAAGTATTAATATTTGAACCAGTTGAAGACTGATAAAAACTCCACTTTATGTTAGGATTATTAGTAGATCCAGTTGCTTTTGTTGAATTATCTGAAAATATGATTTGGTTATAAGCAAGACAGTTTGAACTACTATCTATTGAATAAGAAGCAGTTGGTAACGGCAATACTTGGATAACCTTTTGAGCAGTATCCTTACATCCGTTTGAATCTGTGACTATTAATTGTATGGTTTTTCCTCCGGTAGTTGTGTAAGTAATTCCGGATAGCGAATCATTGGATGAGGTTTGGTTGTGTCCAACGCTCGAATTATAATCCTTATCCCATGAATAATTTCTTTGGTTAGTACTTGTTGAGACCCAATTAATGTTTGCGGTATAAGTAAATAAATTAGAGTTTAAACATGAGGAGTTTGCGTTAGACGCTATTGAGTTAATTACAGGGTGATCTAAAACCTCAATACTTGTCCAAGATGTATCTTTACATCCATTTTGATCAGTAACAGCAAGTCCAATAGTTTTTGTTCCTGCAGTGGTGTAACTTATGGTTTTATTAGAAGCGGTATTAGCTCCTGTTCCCGTATAGGTTAGTCCATTTAATGAATCAATAAACCAGGTATATCCTGTGGAATTCAAGCTATTTGTACCTACACCTGAACTAGCATCACTCAATGTAAAGCTATTTCCTTTTAAGCACGATTTTAATGGGCTGGATGAAATATCTGCCGTTGGAATATTTTTAACTGTTAATGTAAAAGTAGAATCGTCTACACATCCGTTTAAATCTTTAACCCATATTTTCCCTGTGTATGTACCTGCACTTGAATAATTAACCGTTGCTTTTGTATTTGAATTGGTTAGTTGAACATTATTGGCTGAAGAAAAAGTCCAATTATGACTACTCACTGATGTGGACGTTAAATCAACTACAAAGTTTTGATTATTTAAACATTGGGAGTTGTTATTTACACTTATTGATGCAGTGGGTAACCCATGCACACGAACTTGTATGTTGGAACTACCAAAGCAACCGTTAGCATCAGTATATTTATAGTAGATGGTTTTCAAGCCCGGGGTTGAATAACTTACCGATGGATTTGAACTACTCGAAGTTACAGGAGTCGCCGAACTACTTCCGGATGTTACGCTGTCCAACACCCAATAATGAGATCCTCCACCACTTACCCAATTGACACTTGAAGAGAAAATAAAGTTATTCTGCTTCAACCCTAAAGAATCAATACATTGGCTACTTAAATTAGACGAAACTGAGTTTAATGTAGGTTGACCCAAAATTCTAACAAATCCAATCGCTGTATCAGTACAACCATTAGCATCCGTAGTAGTAATTTTTACTCTCTTGCTTCCAGTAGTTGAATAGCTGACCGTATCTCTTGTTTTTGAAGATGATGATTTGTTTGCACCGGTTGTAGAACTATAGAAATTCCATTGATGAGTCAAGCTTCCCGATACTCCAGTTCCGTTACTAGAGGTTGCTAAAACGTCAATTTCATTGTTTGTAACACAATTTAAACTAGAATCAATAGTAAAAGAGGCATTCGGTGAATTTGTGACTGTAACGTTTAATAAGGCTGTGTCTTTACAACCATTATTAGATGTGGCAATCACACCAATAGATTTTACACCAGAACTGCTAAATGAAATATTTGATGGATTTGCAATTGTACTTGTATTGGTTCCATTATTCCAACTAAAATCCCAATAATATGAATTTGTATTGGTGGCATTAGATGAAAAACTAAAGTTGTTACCATTCAAACATTGTGAAGCACTGCTCGTGACACTCGCGGTAATTGACGGATTAGATAATATTACAATCTTTTTCCAAACTGTATCCTTACATCCATTACTGCTTGTGGAAACCAATCCAACAATATAATCTCCGGCGTTTGAATATGAATAATTATATGGTCCAGCACCAGTTCCAGTTAAAGTATCATTATTTAAGGAATCAATAATCCATTTGTATCCCGATGAATTTAATCCGGCATTAGATACACTAGTGGCAGTAAATGTGAAAGTATTACCAGATAAACATTGAGTATCGTTTTGACTCAAAGCAAAATCTGAATTAGGACTCTCTTTTAAAGTAATACTAATTGTTGAATCATCCTTACAACCCTTACTATCGGTTATTGTTAGTTTTAAACTGTAAGTTCCAGCATTTGGATAATTGACTGAAACGGTATTAGAAGTAGAATTTGGTGATATAGTTGCACTACTTGAGGTGGTCCAATTATAACTGCTTATTGGTCCAGAACCAGAAGCAGTGGTACTATTCGATGCATTAAAACTAAATGATTGCTGATTAAAGCATTGATTAACACCATTTGATGAATTAATAACTGCCGTTGGATTGTCAAAAACTTTTACCTGAATATTTTGCGTATCACTACATCCATTTAGATCAGTAAATATGTAATAAATCTGTTTTGTTCCAGATGCAGTGTAAACAATATTTGTTGGATTTGCACTTGTGCTGTATGGTGTACTAGTAGTTTTTGTCGAATTAGAACTATCTAAATACCAAAAATGATTATTACTTCCATCGACCCAAACTATATATGGCTGAAATGAAAATTTATTTAGATCCAAACATTGTTCATTACTCGAAGTAATTTTCACACTATCAAAAACAGGTATATCTCGAATTACCACTGAAACATCTGCAGTGTCAGAACATCCTGATTCTGTTACAACAAGTCTTGCTGTCTTTCTACCAGAACTTGAATATGTATTAGTTACTGAAGAATTGTTACTTGAACTTACAGAAGCACCTTGAGAAGATCCAAAGTCCCAATTCGTTGTTAACCCTGTACTACCTCCTGATGAGTTAGTGGAATTACTAGTAAATATAATTGAGTTATTATTTACACATTGATTGGACGAATCTATAGTATAAGATATTGATGGTATAGGCTTAATAATTACATTAGTTTGGCTTGTATCTTTACAACCGTTAGAATCGGTAACAATCAATTGCACTGTTTTTGTACCCGCCGTACTAAATTTTATATTATTTGGATTACTAGAGGTTGAACTTGACGGCGTAGCTCCGTTGAATTGCCAAGAATAACTACCAGCACTTGTTGATGCCCATGTAATTGAACTTGCTGAGAAACTTAAAGAATTTTGATTAACACAATAACTAGATGTTGATTGTGAAATTTGAGTAATATCCGGGTGAGATAAAACTGTTACTGAAGTCCAAGTTGTATCTACACAGCCATTGGCATCAGAAGTAATAAGCCCAATAATCTTATTCCCAGTGGCACCGTAGGTAACATTGTGTGGACCCGCCGATGTACTCGATAATTTTGTACCATTTATTGAATCAATAATCCATGTATAACCTGATGTATTCAATGAATTCGAAGAAACACCCGTACTGTTCGCTTCTAAACTGAAGCTATTCCCTTTCAAACACTGCTCATCGCTTTGAATATTCTGAATGATGGAAACTGGATTTCCTAAAATTTGTATTGTTGTTAACGTATCGTGGAAACACCCGCGTGCATCAGTCACTCGAAGCTTAACAGTGTGTGACTGTATTTTATTAAAACTAACTTTTGTGTTATTGTTTATAAGTGAGGGCGTAACAAAATTTGTATCACTACCAAAATCCCATAAATAGTTTGTAATTGAATTACCCGAACCCGAAGTAGTACTGTTAGAGCTAAAATTGAATAACTGATTATTGAAACACTGGGTGTCATTTTCTACTAATCCAATAATTGCTACAGGGTTATTGTAGATGTTTACCGTTGTGACTACTGAATCTGTACATCCATTTTGGTCTTGGGCAATAAGTAAAACTGTTTTAGATCCGGAACTATTATATTTAATCCCAGTAGGATTAGCTAAACTAGAATAACGCGGATTTGAAGTAATTGGGTTATTTAATGAATCAAAAGACCACCTATATGTGCTTGCGGAGTTTGCCCATGAAATTGTTGGTGTAAAATTAAATGAAGTGGTATTTGTTCCTGTTCCCAGACATTGAGAAGTATCATTTATAGTTATCCCAGAAATAACTGGGTTGTTCTTTATTCGTAATTGTCCACGAAGTGTATCGGTACAGGAATTTGAATCTTGAATTATTAAACGATATGATTTGATTCCAAAGCTTGAATAAGAAACTGAAACAGAATCTGCGTTACTAATTGATGGATTAGCACCATATTGGTTGTTAGAGGTGGTATCAAAGTTCCACTGATATGATTTGATTCCATCAATTGATGTCGAACTGCTTTCAAAAATAATTTCATTACCGCTAAAACAATTGTTACTGCTGTCAACGGAAACCAAAGCGTCAGGATTGCCTAAAACAAGTACATTTATTGCATCCGTATCATGACATTTATTAACGGAGTCAGTAAAAATTAAAGTTACCTTTTTTGTTCCAATACTTGAATATGTTACTTCTTTAGGGTTGGCAGAATCGCTAGAATTCCCAACATTACCACCCGAAAAGCTCCAATTATACGTACCTGAAGTTGATAACCCATTATTGGTGATGCTTGACGTAAAGTCAAAACTATTTGTATTTAAACACTGAGTAGATGGGGTTGTGGTAGCGACGTTGATACTGGCATTTGGATTGCCCTTTACTGTTAGGAATACTGATGAGGTATCGTTACATCCGTTTGAATCGTTAATTAATAATGTAGCTTTATAAACCCCAATATTATTAAATCGAACTGTGATTTTTGAACTACTTAAGGCTGGTGTTGTTCGTGAACTAACTACACTGTAAGATGAGGTAGAAAGAGTCCAATTATAACTCAAGATTGAATCAATTCCTGTAGTTGTATCTGCTTCTAATGAAAATTGATTTGCTGATAAGCACTGACTCAATTGAACTGTTGATGTAAATATTTTTGCCTCTGGATCAGGCTTAACTGTATTATTAATTGTTGCCGTATCCTTACAACCATTAGCATCTACAATAATCAATTGGGCTGTGTAATTACCTGCCTGAGAATAACGAACAGAAGGCTGAGAAGAACTATCATAACGAGGGGTCGCATTATTCCCAAAATCCCAATAGAATGAATCTAAATTTAATACCTTTTGACTCGATGAACCATCATAATTAAATACATGACTCCCATTGTTGTAACATAATACAGAATTGTCAATAGAAAGTTGAGCCTCTGGCACTGATTTCACATTAATTTGTTTCTCGGATGTATCTCTACAGCCATCAGTGGTTACAGTTACCAATTGTACTGTGTAATTACCGGCCAATGAATATGAATGGGGAGTATTTGTTTGTTTAGTGGTGGAAGTTGAACCATCACCAAAAATCCACTTCACCGAATAACTCTTCTGTGAGGTAGTTTGATCTGTGAAGATAAAACTATTGTTATTTTTACATTGACTGTCATTATTCACAGAAAACTGAGAGTTTGGCATCGGATGGATGACAATATTCTTTGTTAATGAGTCTTTACACCCATACTGACTAACGCCAATCAACTTAACTGGATAAGTTCCCGCATTTGCGAATGAAATAGTACCTGGATTCTGTGAAGTCCAAGTTGTTGCATTAATTTTATAATAATAGGTCGGAGAATTTGAAATGGTTTGAGTAATTGTAATGGAATTGTTTTTCAAACATTGCGGTGTTGAGCTAATGCTAAAATCCAATGACGGCAAAGGCTCTACTGCTATATTTACATAGGTATCTATAAAACAACCATTGGCATCTGTTACTCTTAAGTTATAACGTCCTGAATCAGCAGAAACAGAATTGGAGAATTCTAAAATATTGGAGTCTCTTTTTGTTGTTCTACCGGTATTGGGCAAGGTCCATAAAAATGAAGCATTAGTATTTCCTTGTGTACCGGTTAAATTCGAAGTAATCTTCAGAGATTGTCCAACACAAATCCTAGTGGGTGCAGATAAATCGATTTGATTTAAGGAACGCAATGCAACTGTGGTGTTGATCGTATCTTTACATCCATTTACATCCTCTATAAAAGCAGTGTAAACCCCTTCATTTACCGGACTTGCATTTGAAATACTTATAACTAATCCAGTATCTGCAAATGAATTTGGGCCTGACCAATAGGCATTAGATATATTACTACCCGAGGCTGTTAGGTTAATTGTAGAATTTGGACAAACTGGTGAATTCGTTGAGACAGATACCTCGGGTCCAAATGTTAAATTAACGGTATCTGCGTTTTCACATCCATTAGTATCGGTTGTACTTAGAATATATTCACCATCGTTTACACCCTTTAATGCTGGAAATCTACTTACATTTTTTCCTGTAGCCGTCCATGATCCCGGTCCTCTCCAAGTGTATTGGCTATTTATAGTCTTGGTAGAATTTCCAACCAGTTTTATTGTATCCCATTGGCAATAATTGGTAGTAGTAATCTGTACATTCGGTAAATCATTGATTTTAGACACTGTAACCTCAGCAGTATCCAAACAACCAAATTCATTTTCAACAATAACGGTATAAGTTCCTGTATCCGCAGATGTTACTGTTAAACTCGTATTTTGATTTTGACTAAAAGGTGTTCCATCGGGCTGATACCAATTAACATTGAAAGTATTCGGAAAATTAAAACTCCAATTAACCGAATAGGAATTTGGCATGCTATCAAACTTGGTTGAATCAATATTTGAATTTAATATTAGTGAATCCCCGACGCATGGAATATTCGATTTTGCTACTAAAAATTTCTTGCAATAATTTAAACGTAAAAAATATCCATCGATAGAACCGGTTAAACCTGATTGATATGGATTACGCAATGGTAAATTACTTGCACTTGTAGAATTCGTTCTACCCGCAACAAAAAGGTCCCCATCTAATCCACCAGCAATATCAAATAAATCCTCTCCTTTATTACCGGCAATATAAGTACCCCAAACTCGAGTACCGGAATCTCGAAACTTTACAACAAACCCCTCTTGACCATAAATTAATGAGGGAGATTGTAGAGCATCATCTGTCGCAATAACATTGGACCTAAGTGTTCCATATAAAAGATGCGAATTTTCTGATTCGGTTTGTCCAATGATGTAAACAAAATCTCGTGTATCAATTGTAACTGCTCTACCTAAATCAGAACTTTTACCTCCGTAGTAACTACTCCAAACTATCGAACCAGAGGTTCCTAACTTTGTCAAATATGCATCCGATACTCCTGTTACTGAACCATCATTAAGATACTGTTTGTGGGAAATTCCAGTGGAAGATGTTTGACTTATTCCATTTTGCGAATAGGTTGTCCCTGTTATAAAAACTTCCTCTTTTGAATTTAATACTATCCCTCCATTCACAGATGATGCATTACCATTCGCATCTATATAAAAGTTTTCATACGCTGACCCCCCGAAATACCTCGACCAAGTAAACGTTCCACTGGTATCCATATACAACACCATTGCGTCTGCATCTGAATTACTAGATTTAGAACTCCCTGAAATTGTCGAGATCATACTTGTAGAACGTGTAGCTCCTAATATGGCAACTTTTCCCGAACCTGATGCGTAAACCGATTGAAAGGCATCATATGAAGATCCCCCAAATAGAAAACCTTTCTTGATATTCCCGCTCGTATCAAATTGCACATAAAAGGCATCCTCCTGACCCTGATATGTGCTATTTCCCCCGCTTGATCCTACTGTAATGTACGGCGCACTTCCATTAGTCCTTTTCGCATCTTCAGAATATCCTACAGCATGTATCAAGTTCCCACACACATCAATATCATTTCCAGCATCATTAAGAGTATCCCCAAAATAATTGAACCATTTCAGTTTTCCGGATGTATCTAAACGAGCAATAAAAGCATCTTGATAACCAAAACTAGAATCATACGATGTAGCAGAATTGTAACCTAAACTATCGGAAGAAGTCACTCCAATAACATAAACATTATCAGAAGAATCATGGTCGTTCCCGTTAATAAAATCCTCATTAATACCACCAAAATAAGTCATCCAGATTCTAGCGGATGAACCACCTTCTCTTTTCATTTTGAAAACAAAGGCATCAGTATTACCCTGATAACTAGATTTATAAACTCCACTCGTAGCTAATGAAGTACTTGTAGTCCAACCACAAAATACAGGATTACCCTTGGAATCAATTGATACAGAAGTTCCCTCTTGTGATGAATTTCCTCCATAATATGTACCCCAAATTAATATTGGATCTGGGTCAATTACGGTTTCTGTCGTAATTAATCCATTTTCTGCTTCAAGATGTAGCAAATCGCCAGTTTTCTTCCAATGAATCTCAATTGGTATTTCAATACCTTCGTTTGAATTTTCATATGAATAGGGAAGTATATCTTCAATCGTTCCTTGATCTGTGTGTAAAGTTAAATTGTCTCCATCTTCATTTATTTCCCAGTTATTAGAACCATTAATGTTAAACTCAATGTTACTTAATTGAGCACCAGGATGTAATAAAAATTCATACTTAAATCCATTACGAGAATTTTTATCAGAATAGAATACAATATCAATGTTATCCCAAACATTTTTATAAGTTACCTTCTCAAAAGTAGATACTCCTTCAATACGTTTACCCGTTAAGTAATAATTTGTTTGAGTAAGGAGACCATTTTCTGTAATTATTTCGAAATTGTTGTTCGGGTTTATAAAGTTAATATCAACACGAGAAATATCAATAGTACTATTTTTCTCTCCCTCCTCGGCTTTTTTAACGCCTAACAGTTCATAACTAAACCCTTTTTCTCTTAACTGTATTTGTAATCCTTGATTATTCTTACCCACATATTTCACATGCGGAACTGGCAAGTTATCTTGATTGTGGTATTGTCCTTGGTTTTCAATGAATCCCTGTGCGTGTAATTGATTATTATCAATTGTGAAATTGAATATAATCAATAACAGAAATGCAACGCCATTATAGCTATTTAAAAAACTCTTTCCCATAAACCGTTTGAGGAGTTTTATCATAACTTACAAAAATATAGAAATACCTCTAAAATCCCAAGTTGTCAAGATGTTATTAACATTTAAACAAGATCTCTACAATATGAGATGATTGATAACCAAATGATTAAGGAAATTGAATTAAAACACCATTTAGTAAACGGTATGATTTTCTTAGTTAATTAACCTTTTGCAAAATTAATTCTGTTCGACGATTTGCTCTATGCTCATCTTCTGTACATGGAGCCCCATCAAAACAATGATTAATTAAATATTCCTCACCCATTCCACGGGCATTTACTCGACTGGCTTCTATCCCATTTTTTTCTAAATAAGATTTAATATTAGTTGCTCTTTTCTTGGAAAGGCGATTATTAAACCATTTTGAACCTCTTGAATCCGTGTAAGATCTAATTTCAACACTCCAATCTTCTCTTTTATTTAGTGCAATTATCAGTAAATCTAGCTCACGCTTATAATCTCCCTCAATTTCAAAATCTCCTTGTGGATGTTTTAAGGTCATGAATCTTATATCGCGATAATCTACACTCGAATCTAAATTTTTCAAATATATCCGGCGAACAGAATCCGGAAGTAATACGAATTTTATACCCCGTATATATTCCTGCTTTCTGTAATCGTCAGATTTTAAAATTTCATTCACATATTTTACTACTTGTTCTTCAGCAGTTAGAATTTCATTATTTAGACTATCACTACCCGATTCATTATTTTCTGAATAGTAAATATTATCCTCGTTATTAAAAACGGGGACATATTCGAGCAACCCTTCTAATATTGATGTATCTAAATTTATTGAAAGTAGACTTGATTTGCCAGTTTTTAATTGACGCGAAAAATATAATGTACCATCAATATAATTTGGCGAATGCTCGTTCATATTCGTATTTATTGAACTACCAGCATGAATTAATGTACCATTGTACAGATGATAAAAGTAAATATCAGAACCACCTTTGCCGATGTGACCATCAGAAGCAAAAGCTACTATGTTGTTTGTAATAAAACAGGGATCAAAATCAGATAATATTGTGTTTACAGGTCCACTAACTAGAGTATAATTTTCAATTTTAGGTAACCCATCTTTCCATAGCAAATCACAATACAATACATCAGACTTACCTATTGTTCCTAACATATCGCTTACAAACATGGCATGTTTTGCATCAGGGCTTATAACAAAACCCGAAGCATTATATTCAAACTTTTCCAATCCCAGCCCTCGCATTGTATATTTTGAAACCGAGGTATCATATTTCAGCTGATTGATATTTAAACAATATACATCTGAATCATTCACATACCGTGAATTAACTGATATATAAAAAGCGCCATTAGAATCAATATCGGTAACTTCAATATTTCTGTTAGCCGTTTGGTATTCGAAAGGTATCGGGGCTTCTTTAGTGTTATTCTTTTTTGAATTTTTTAACGTAAAAATTGAAGAATAGGGATTGCCATCGAGGATAGAACTTTCTCCCCAAAAACCATCAAAATTATTTTGCCTACTGTTGACAAAATATTCAAGCGTAAGAGGGTTTTTAACGAGACCAAAACAGTTTAATCCTATTGAATCTACTAATACCAATTGTGGATTTGAACCAAGCATTTTTGATTGATTTGGCAAGTTCATAAAATCTGGTAACGACCATTCATTGAAAATTGCTTGGCTGCTGTATAATCCGTTTGATTTTATCTGTTTTATCAGACTATCTGCCAAATAATTATCTCCTAATTTTCTTGCAAAAATTGCTATGTTCAACCGATCAAAATCCGTAATTTTTTTTGGATATCTTTTAATTCCTTTTTGATATAATTTAAAGGCTGTATCTGTATACCCTAAGTTGTGAAAAGCTAATGCCAAAGACCTTAATTCCTGCAAATTTTTTATCTTCTTTTCAGAAGAATAATAAGTACTTGCTTTTACGTACTTATATTCTTTTACAAGTTCAGTAACAGGAGTTTTTGGCTTACCTCGATCAGCAAGTCGCTGAGGTAATTCAACTGCTCCCAGGTGAAATAAAATCCATAAAAAAAGATACTCTGGCTTTAACATATCAATAATATCTTGGTGGAGTTTTAACTTTCTGTTCACGATAATTTAATTCATATCGCAAACCAAATTCTTGACTATTAAAAGAGATGCCCTCATTTACAAATCTGCCAAACTCATACAAATAATAAATATTAAAATACGAATTCACTTTTAACATACCATTGATTTGATGCGAGCCTGAGGATCTATAACCATAACCCAACATAAAATCACTTCTGTAATACAAATAAATATTAGCATCAATTTGCTCTTTTAAGCCTTCATATTTTCTAATCTGAACCGTAGGTTTTAATGCAAATTTATTTCTTAAAAGGTGTTGAACGTATCCCGCTGTAAATAGGTAATAACTTCTTGCATTGTAATTTAAATTTACATTTTCAATAATACGATCAGAAATTACTGCAAATTGTGGAATAGAAATACCGGCATAGTAATTTTTTCCATAAGCTAAAACTCCCCCACCGATTAATGGAGAGTTGAAGGAATAATTATTTCCAGCAACAGCAATATCATTTGGAACTTCGCTTTTAAGCTGACCAAGATTCATTCCGAAACTGAATAATCCTGTTCTTATACCCGTAGCAATATTTAAATTTTTTAAAATTTTCTTATGATAAGCAAGATCAATACAGTATGAACTCATCGATAATGGGGGCGCAAACTCAAAATCTCCAACTCCTAAAGATTGAAAACTTCCCCCTAATGCAAAACTTTGAGAAACGGGAGTTTGAACTGCCAAACCGGTATACTTGGGACTGCCTGGGAAATTCATCCATTGAACTCTACTGATACCATCAACTCGGATAGTATTATTTATTCCATTATACGCAGGGTTTTGAAGGCTCGATACCAAATCATATTGTGAAGTTAGCGCAACTTGTTGAGCGCCAGCTTCTGCATAAACAAAAGCAGTAACCGTTAAAACAATGTATTGATATACCCTTTTCATCTATGGTTTAATATAAATATTACCTTTTTCAACTGGTCTACTGTAAAATTCGTCGTCATCTCTATTATACTGTAAAATGTAGAAATATACACCTTCAGGAAGAACTACTCCATTTTCCAACAATGTACCGTTCCAATTATTATTATAAATTCCATTTGAATTAAACACTAGTTGACCCCATTGATTATAAATTGAAATAGTTGAGTTTGGATAATTACCTAATCCTCTAAGTATTAATAGCTCATTTACTCCATCACCGTTTGGTGTAAATACCTCAGGCACAAAAATCTTTGGATCAATGTAATCCGGTCTGCCGTTATTATCAGAATCTATAATTCCTTCTTCATTATCGTCACGACCGTCATTATCACTATCTACATCCAAATAATTTGGTGAACCATCTCTATCTGAGTCTTTCGTACCCTCAATTTCATCTAAAATATTATCTCCGTCACTGTCGAGATCAATAAAATTACCAAAGCCGTCATTATCAAAATCATCAGCAGTTTCAATAACATCGAAAATTTTATCATTATCACTATCGTAATCCAAATAACTAGAAATACCATCACCATCATGGTCAATCCAAGTTTCCACTATGTCTGGAATTCGATCGTTATCGCTATCAATGTCTTCAAAATCTCGAGTAGTATCAGCATCACTATCAAGTACCTCAACATCATACAAATCTCCAAATTGTCCTTCTAAACCATCGGCATAATCAAAAATCCCGTCGCCATCAGCATCTGAACCATCTACCATACCATTATAGTTAAGATCGATATATCCATAACCTGATTCAAATAAATCTGAAATCCCATCGCCATCTGAATCATTATCCATGAAATTATACAAACCATCACCATCAATATCTTTTGTAATTTGTGCTAATGTTAACGTATCGCCTGGTTTTATCATACCCGTTCCAGAAGTGTCGGCATATCCGCATTCCCTTAAATCATTAATTCCATCATTATCGGAATCCAAATCTTTGTAATTTGGCACATTATCAGCATCAATATCCGTATTGGTCTCAATTACATCAGGAATACCATCATTGTCGCTATCATCGTCGATTGCATCAGGTAACCCATCTGAATCCGTATCACCGCTACCTTCAATTAAATCACTTACACCGTCACCATCAGAATCAAAATCACGATAATTCATAATACCATCTTGATCGGTATCTGCTGTTCCTTCATAATAATCATCGATTTCATCATTATCTGAGTCAAAATCAATATAATCAGGGACACCATCATTATCATTATCAAACGGTAAATTTCCGTTTAATGGAATTGCTTCAATCGTATCTAGGATATAATCATTATCAGAATCCCAATCCAAGAAATTAGGATATCCATCATTATCAAAATCTAAAGACGTTTCAATTGAATCTATTATTCCATCGTTATCTGCATCGGTGTCTAACCAATTCCCAATACCATCACCATCTGAATCCCATTGAGTTTCGATTTTATCATCAATACCGTCTGCATCACTGTCTAAGTCTATCCAATTTCCGTAACCATCATTATCACTATCAACCGCTAATTCAACAGAATCAGGAATTAAATCATTATCAGAATCCAAATCAACATAGTTTAAAACATTATCACCGTCAGAATCAATATCTCTTTCTAGACTATCGTTAATTCCATCGTTGTCAGAATCTAAGTCCCTGAAATCTTTAATTAGATCTTCATCGGTATCTACAGGCAATAAATTACCACCCTTTTCTACAAGATCTAAAATGCCATCATTATCTGAGTCAATATCTTTAAAGTCACCGATTCCATCACCATCAGTATCAATAATTGTCGCACCCAAAGCTCCATTAGATAATATTGGAATACCATTGTCGCGGTCAACATTTACCTTACCTATTCCAACACGTCCATCATAGGGTTCTACATCAAATCCGTTTGTTTCAAATAAGTCAAATATTCCATCGCCGTCTGTATCGATATCATAAATATTGAAATAGCCATCTTCATCTTGATCAAGCAATTCTTTGAATCCACCATTTTCATCCACGTCCAATACACCATCATTATCTGAATCCTTATCTAGATAATTAGCTATTCCATCACCATCAAAATCATATGGTCCTTCAATGTAATCTGGGATACTATCTTGGTCTACATCTCCGAGAATCACATTAACTCTACCAATAACATCAGCAGATTTATTTCCGGAAATATCGGTTACTGAAATATACACGAAATTATATCCTACGTCATTTGTAAAGAATCTAGAACTACTAATGTTAATTTCTTTGATTGAACAATTCTCAGTAATTGAATCAACTAGAGAGTAAGGAGAAACATCCACATAGCCTGCAGTATCGATGTAAGCATCAATATTTTTAAGGTTTAATATGGGTTTGATTGTATCAAAAACTGTAACAAAAAATGGAATAGTTGATTGATTCAATGACTTATCCTTTACCGTACAAAATATTTGATTAAGTCCTATTTCATTACAAGTAAAAACAGAATCGGTCAATTCTACATTAAGAATTGAACAATTATCAGAAATAAATGGTATCACATCACTGTATGAAATATTTGCTCCACCGTCATTGTCTAAATACCTTTCAAAGTTTGGTATCTTGATTATAGGGGAGATGGTATCATATACCTTGAAATTTAAAACCTCTAGTTGATTATTACCCGATGAATCCACTATTTCATAAACAATAATTGCGTTTCCAATATCAGAACAACTAAAGCTACTCTTGCTTAAAATTTTATCTTTTATTCCACAGTTATCATAACTTCCATTATCAAAGTACGAAGCATCAATATTTGCCACACCATTTTGATCGAGATAAACATCTCTCGGAATGGCACGAATTATTGGCCTTAATGTATCTCTAACCTTCACTTGGAAGGTACTTGTTGTTTCATTACCTATATTGTCTACACTCTTGAATGTTAAGGTTTGTGTTCCGCGATCTTCACAAAAGAATTTATCTTTTGAAATGCTGTTTACGGATATACCGCAGTTATCTTTTGTCCCATTATCGACATCATAAACAGATAGCCTAGCAACCCCATTTTGATCTAAATAAATGGTTGGATTTCTAGTTTTATTGATAGGTTTTAAAGTATCCTTTATAGTTACCTGAATGTAAGCTGACGATTTGTTACCGGATGGATCAATCACAGTAAGTTCTACTAATCTATTTCCAACATCTGCGCAAGAGAATACACTTTGATTTATTATACGACTTGCAATTAAACAGTTATCTGTACTGTTATTATCTACGTCACTTGGAGAAAGCACCGTATAACCATATTGATTCAGATATAGTGTAGTAGTTTTTGTTCTTACTTCAGGTGATATGGTATCTAAAACCACTACTTTTACTAAAGCAGAGGACATATTTCCACTTTTGTCGTAAATCGAATATTGAACAAAATTATTACCTAAATCCGAGCAATTAAATACTCTTTTATTTATAGACTTTTTAACTATTTGACAATTATCATAACTACCATTATCAATATCATTGGTATCGATAATTCCAATTCCAGAAGAGCTAAGATAGCAGTTTACCGTTTTTGTGATAATTTGGGGTTTTATTGTATCCAAGACTAAAACAGAAGCATTTTTTAAAGTGTAATTTCCAGAAAAATCTGTGACTTTTACGTTAACGGTGTTTACACCTAGGTCAGAACAACTGAATTGTTCCTTTGCTATAATAAAAGAATCTACAGTACAATTATCAAAGGTATTTAAGTCAATCATTGACTTGCTTACAGAAGCAGCTCCGTTTTGATCAAGAAATATTGAAACTGGTTTTAATTTTACCGTTGGTGGAATGGTGTCTAGTACAATAACTGTAACACTATCAAAGTTTTCATTATTACTGAAATCAGTTACTGAAACTTGTATTTTAATATTACCGAGATCATTACAATTAAAGATTGTTTGGGACAAGCTTATTTGAGAAATACCGCAGTTGTCATTTATACCATTGTCCACTAACTGTGAGGTCAGAATTGCCTCTCCGTTGTTATCTAAATATATTGATGGTGATGTTAAGTTAATTAATGGTTTTACTGTATCTAAATATTTTAGGTTTACCTCAACCGTGTCTGAACAAAAATTAGAATCAATGATTACTGCTACATAATTACCTGGCTTAAGTTTAGCAAACCTTTTTGAATTTGTAGTATCTTTTGTATTGTTCAAATAATACTGATAGGGAGATGTTCCACCTGTTTGAGAAAAAACTAAAAGTCCAGATGAATCTGTTAAACAATAAGGATAAAAAGTACTATCAACGGATAAAGTCAAGAGTTGTGGTTCAGACAGTGTTATTGAATCATAAAAACTACATTGGTTCGCATCTGCAAATTGCAAATAGTATTTTCCTTTTTGAAGACCTAAAACATTTTGAGTACCTGAAAACAGACTTCCCGAAGTATCAATCCAATCGAAGGAATATGGTTTTACTCCTCCATCTACGATTGCTGATATTGAACCAGTATTTCCGTAACAACCAGGATCATTGGCATGCAGGCTTACAGTTAATGTATCGGGTTGATTAATAGTTACGATCAGGCTATCCTGACAATTATTTAGATCGGAAACATAAATTGAATAATCACCGGCAAGTAGATTTTTATTAATCAATAGTTCTGAAGAATCTCCGTTAGGAGTTAAAGAATAGAAATCCCAAGGAAAGGTTCCTCCTGTAATGTAAAAAGAAAAACTTCCTGTATTATCTCCTGCACATTTAACGTCTTTTGATGTGTAATTAATTTTTAAAGAATCAGGTGAATCTACAGTGATTTTTCGAGTAATGTTACATCCGTTACTATCTGTTACAATAATTATGTAATCTCCAGATTTTAATGTTTGTAAGTTTTTAGAAGTATCTCCAGTAGACCATTGGTAGGTATAAGGCGGCAATCCTCTTCCTACATTAATTTGAATTGCTCCGTCTTGAGCTGAATTACATGTAACATCAGTGACATTTGAAGATAACAATAGAGACTGGGGTTCGCTAATTGATGTTATGACCGTATCGGTACAGTTTTTATTATCTGTAACTATTAGAGTATATGTCCCACTCCTTGCATCATTGATTTGACTCGAGTAAGATGACTGCCCATTGGTAGATGTCCACTCATAAAAATATGGATTAGTACCACCAACAATCAAGGGCTGAATTATTCCATTCGAATCTCCAAAACAAGTAACATTTCTTTTATTGGATATTGAAACTATTAACTCAGGGGGATTTTGAATATAAAAGGTACTATTTACGCTACACAGGGTAGTATCATCAACAATATTAACACTGTAATATCCCGATTTCAAGTTACTAATATTAGCATTAGTTGATGTGTAACTATCTGGTCCTGTCCAATTGATAGTGTATGTGTTTGTAGTACCAGAAACTGAAGTTTGAATACTTCCATCATTTAAATTGTAACAACTTATATTAGAGGCAGTTGCTGATAAGTTAATGGGATTATTACTTCCAAGTATAATTGTATCAAATGTTTGACAGGCATTGCCATCTGTTACACGTAAAATATATGTACCAGCAGTAATATTTCCGATATTCTTGGAAGTTGAAATAGACTGGCCCTGTTTGTACCAATTGTAACTGAAACCGCCTGCACCGCCGGATACAGTAATGTTAATTTGCCCGGTTGCATTATTCGGACAATTAGGTAGTGTTAAAGAACTGCTAACATTGATCTTGTTTGGGGTGTTAATATTAAATTGAACTGAATCAATATCTCCATTAGCGTCTGAAACATATGCCCAATGTATGCCTGCCGCAAGATTTATAAAAGTGTCTGATAAAGTAAAATTCGTAAATGTATCTAACTTAAAGTAATACGGAGCAGTACCATTAACACCTTTTAAAATTACAGAACCATTGGTCGCCCCAAAACAACTTACGGGCTGCTTTGATTGAATTTGAACATCCACAGCCATTAGTAACCTTTGAAGAAAAAAGGCTAAAAAAAGTATGTATAGTTGTTTATTTTTCAATTCTTTAGCGGATTAAATTAATTTTTTTAGAAAACGTTTTTTGACGGCCATATAAATCTTGAACATCCAAGATCAGTTCATAAGATCCAGGAGGCAATAGTTTTACAGACTCATTCATGTAAGACCCATCCCAACCTTCTAAAATATTATTGGTACTAAAAACTAAAATACTTCTGGAATCGTAAATTTTTAAATCAATATTTTTTAATGAATGATGAAACCCTTTTACATGATACTTATCGTTAATGCCATCATTATTTGGCGAGAATGCAGTTGGAAATAACAACCTATATTCGGGCCAAACCCTTACAGTTTTTATAATTGTATCAGAACAGCCAAAATCTGAAAAGGCAACAAGTCTCACGTCAAAGTTTCCAGTATCTTCATAAGTATGTTCTTCGTAATAGAAAATACCAAAAGGACTGCCATCACCAAAATCCCATTCCCAATACCATGAATCATAACTGGAGTCCACCAATAATACTTTTGGTGATAAAATAGTTGCCCTTTCTGTGTAGTTACTAAAATTTGCTACAGGCCTACCATAAACTGTGAAGCTAGATTCAAAATCATTTTCACATAATTTATCTGAAATCAATTTAAGTTTAACTGTATAGTCACCAGGAATTTTATATTCAAACTGAGGTGCCGTGTCATTTAAAAAGGTACCTTCACCCATATTCCAATCATACGTATTTATTTTTCCAGATGATATTAAGGCATTGGGGTTAAAAGTTACCGGCTCTAGAGTACATATATCATAACTAATCAAATTTGCTTCAGGCGTAGGATGAACAACAACAGATCTGGTAATTTCATCTGAACAACCCGAATCATTGTAAACAGTTAGAGAAACATCATAGTTTCCTTCGGACAGATAATTATAGATGAGGTCTTCTTCAAAAGCTGCCGAACCAGACTCTGGAAGCCATAAACCTTCTTTTATTATACCATTACCAGTGGATAGATTGTAGAATTCAAAGTTATTATCTAACAAGCATTGTACTCTATTATTGATTCTAAAATTAGCTATTGGAGATTCATTTACCAAAACCCCTAATCGAGCTGTGTCAGTACATCCCACAGAATTAGATTCTACTAATACCACCTCCTGAATACCCGGCTCTCTAAATTCATAACTAAATTGACTATCATTTCCTACAAACTTATTCTCCAGATACCATTTTCTACTGCTATTTAAAACATCAAATGTACTAATGTCAGTAAACTCAAATTGTTGTTCATTATAACATGCTGTTGTTGTATTTGATGTAATATCTGCCTTTGGGTTTCTTAATATATAAACCGTTGATTCCGATGTATCTTTACATAAATTGTTTGTGGTTGTTATTAATTGGATTACATATTCTCCAGTATCATTATAAGAGTGATCAATTGGGTTCCTAGATTGAGTTACAAAATTTAAACCATCACCAAAAATCCATTCTAATGATGTGAATCTATCTCCAATTATTCTTGAATTATTTCCAATTCTAACGATGTTATTGTATAAACAAACACTATCTTTAATTAGATTTACTTCAGAAATTCCTTGTGAAAAAATTTCAACTTGTTTGACAAGCGAATCCTTACAACCCGTTTCAGATTCTATCGTTAGCTGTATATCATAAATTCCATAGTCTTTATAATCGTGCTGAATATCTTTCCCAACCCTCTGATTTCCGTCACCTAAATCCCAGTAATAGCGCAAAGTATCAGGACCAGAGTATGTACTATTATTATTTGTAATAAATAGGTTCCCTTTCAAACATTGGTTGTAATCATTCAAGTCAAAAAGAACATCCGGTTTTGGTGTAACAACTACAGATTTTTCTAGAGTATCTCTACATCCATTGTCCGTTATGGCAATTAATTTAACAACAAAAAATCCGTCAGAAGAATAAGTGTGATCGCCATTATACAATTTATTAATTGTACCATCCCCATATTGCCAGACATAACTAAGATTTCCAGTACTAACATCTGAGTTATTAAAGTATACGAACTTATTACCATTGATACATTGAATGGTATCATTGATATTAAAATTAGAAATTGGACTAGGTAATACAGTTGCTATCTTTTGTAGGGTATCGGCACATCCATATTCGTTTAAAACATTTAATTTAATCTTGTAGATTCCAACTGAATCAAAAGTAAATGTGGGGTTATTTACGTTTAATATTGTAGAATCCCCAAAAAACCAATTACTAAATAATTGACCATGCGGTGATGAAGAATTATTTGAAATCTCAAAAGTATTTCCATTATCACACTGATCTAGGCTATTCACTGAAAAATCAGCATATGGATTAGGATATATTATTACTTTTTGAAAAAACGAATCTACACAACCGAATGAAGTTATACCTTTAAGTTGAATTTCAAAAGTATCAAAGCTTGAATACCTATGAATGGGATTATCGCCTATTGATTCATTATCGTCGCCAAAACTCCATTTATACGTGAATGTAGATTGATTGTTTGTAGAAGAATTATTGGTGAATTTTATTAGATTTTTTTCAAAACAAGTATCACTTTTAATTACCGAAAACTTTACGGTTGGTTCTTCGTAAATATTTACTTTTGAAGTACTCGTATCTTTACAACCTTCAGTACTTTCAACAGCCAATGTTACATCAAAAATACCTGGAAGCATATATGATAGTTTAGGATTTGATGCTGTATCGAATCTACCATCTCCAAAATCCCAATTCGATTTTAATATCCCGTTACCTTTGATTTTAGAAGTATTGATAAACTCAAATTCATTATCAGTAAAGCATTGATTAGAATTAACTGTTAAAAATGAAGAGAAGGGCTGCTCAAATATGGTAATCTTTTCAATTGTACTGTCTTTACAACCAAAAGAACTTTCACCAATCAGCCTAACAAAATAATCTCCAGATTTACTGTATTGCCTAGATGTATTCAAAGTATTAACACGCGTTGAATCACCTAAATCCCAACTGTACAATAAAGATAAACCATCAGGATTACTTGAATTATTATTAAAAATAAATTCGTTGTTTCTAAGACATAACGCTGTATCCGATAAAGTAAATTCAATTACTGGTGTAGAATGTACAAATATTAATTTCTTTATAGTATCACTACAACCTGCTGAGGTATACGCAATTAATGCCACTTCATAACTTCCAAAGTTATCAAATGAGGTGACAGGATTGGTCATTTGAGAACTTAAACTATCTCCAAAATTCCAAGTGTAAGACAAGGTCCCGCTTCCTATTAAACTCCCATTATAAAATTGAAATCTATTACCATCCAAACATTGAGAATCTTGATTTATGGTAAAGTCGGCTTTAGGACTTCCCAAAATCTTAATGGCTTTTTGGGTTGAATCTGTACAAGAAAAATTATTTGTAGCAATTAGTTTCAACTGGTGATTACCTATTCCCAAAGAATTCAATGAGATGTTGGTATTACTCGAAATAATTGAATCATCGAGTAACCAATTATAACTCAAAGTTCCTCCTCCGTAGGAAACAGTTGATGAATTTAAGATATTAAATGATTGATTTTTTTCACATTGTTCAGAGGAATTAAGGCTAAAATTCACATTGGGCTCATTGTAAACAGTTAAACTCAGTGAACTACTATCTTTACATCCAAATCTATTGGTTGACCTCAACTTGGTTATGTAAACACCAGCAGCAGCAAAAGATTTACTTGGGGTTTTTTCAATTGATTTTGAACCATCACCAAAATCCCAATTATATTCTAGACCACTGCCATTTAAACTATCGGTGGCATTTATAAAATTAAAAATATTTGAACTTTTACATTGTGCATTACCACCATCTGAAGAAAATCTAACACTTGGATTTGCAATAACAAAAACTTGTTTTGTTATTTCGTCAATACATCCATAATTACTGGTTGTAATTAGCTTTATATCGTAAGTTCCATATGCACTGTAAGTTTTTGACGGGGAAGTCAAATTTGATTCTGAAGAATCGCCAAAATTCCATAAAAAATTCAGATTACCACCACCAGAAACAACTGAACTGTTGTTTGTAAAATCAAATACATTACCCACCAAACATTGTGTATCTATTGATATTGAAAATCGGGATGTTGGCTTCGGCCTTACAACAAGTGTTGCATTAGTTGAGTCATAACAACCATTTTTACTATAACTCTTTAATACTAATAGATAAGAACCTGCAGAAGTGAATGTCACATCTGTATTTTTTGCAATTGTAGTTGTTTGATTAACATACCATTCTGATTTAAAAATTGAATCAATTGATCCATTGAATGTTGAGGAATCCTGTAATTCAAACAAATTATCATTTTCACACTGGATATTATTGTTAATTGATAAATTCATTGAAGGAATGTCTAAAACAGATACAGTTGTAACAAAACTATCTGTACAACCATAAGCAGAAGTTACTTGAAGGCTAACTTGATATTGACCTGGCTTTGAATAAGTCTTCTGTGGTGATTTATCATTACTACTAGTTGAATCGCCAAAATTCCAATAATTCAACAAGGTATTATTACTAAAGTTTGATACAGATGTATTTGTAAAAACAAAATTATTGTTTGTTAAACATTGCTTATCATCATTTACATTAAAATCCGCGGTTGGATTAGGATACACATTTATAATATCGTTTGTGGTATCGAAACAACCTTGATCATTTTGAACAACTTGAGTTACTGTGTAGGATCCAGGATTTACAAAGTTTTTTGAGAATGTCCCTATGGTGTCATTAATTAGATTATACCCATCTGAAAAATACCAATCTTTCTGAATAATTTGACCAACAGAAGTTGAGCTGGAGTCAAAATATGTAAACGCTTGATTCCCATAACAAGCTTGATAAGAGCTTACAGTAAACTTTGCATTGGGTGGATTTGGAACAGTAATTTGCGTACTAGTTGTATCCTTACATCCATATTCATCAGTCGAAATTGCTTCTATTTGAAACTGCCCGCTTGATAAGTAGCGCTTGAAAACCAAACTATCAACTACATCAGTTGAATCATGAAAATACCAGTGTGTATTATTGATAGCAACGTTGTTATTATTAATTATTTTAAACCCTTGATTTCCAGAAACACAAGAATCGTTATTGGTACGAATAATTTTGGTACTAGGACTCGCGGAAACTCCTACAATAACTGAATCAAAACTATTACAACCATTGGCGTTGTAGATTCCCAGCGTTAAATAATCCAGTCCAATAGTATCAAACACTAAATCCACATTAGTTGATGATCCTACTGAATCTGTTGATATTGACCAACTATAATTATAAATACTATCACTTACTAAAGATTGATAGGATAGCGTATCGGATTCTCCTTCACAGTTAATAAATTTATTACTAGTAATTAATGCAATCGGACTTGCATTGGACCTTAAAATTAGTTCAGCAGTATCTTTACACAAGCCATCAGATGTTTCAACAACAGAAACTGTAAAATCTCCGGTATCAGGTGGGTAAAAAATAAAACTATCAGAACTTACTGAATAAGTTAATGGGGCAGAGATTTTAAATTCCCTACTGTAAAGACCATCTTTAACATCAAAGTTAGTATTAAAAAAAGCTGTAATTGGATCACCCTCACACACTATGGTATCGGAGGAAGATAATACTGATTGGAAGGGCTCCACAACATGTACACTCGCCGTTTTCTGAATTTTGCATCCATTTGAGGCAACTACTTCAGCGTTAAAATTGATGTCCCCGAATAATCCTCCTGTTGATGGATTAAAAATATATTCGAAAGTATCCTGGGGAAAGTTATTGAGATTTATCTTCCATAATGATGAAGTCAGAATTGCTCCGGTAGAACTCAATAAATTCGAATTCTTAACTATTCTAACCGTATCGTTTATTCCAGGTTGATAACAAAAAACTGTATCTGTTAAATAATCAAAATCTAGACTAGGAGATGAAAGTACATTTACACTAATACTATCCTGTGCAAAGCATCCACCTTTTAACCAAGTTTTAAAAATAATAAGTTTCGTAGAGTCTTTGATAAAGGAATGTGTAATCTCTGACAAATCTGATATTACCAATCCGTTCACACTCCAACGAATAGAATCGATAGGGGTATTAGTCGGCTGATAAGTACTGCTATCCCTGAAAATAAATGAATTACCATTTAGGCACTGGCTAGAATCATTTACCCATAAATTTACGTTAACAGCTGTGGTAAAGACATACAATTCTCTAACAATTGAACATCCGGAAGTAGAAACAGTAAAAGTAATAGTATCTACACCCGGAGAAAATATATCATCTAAATTTTTTGAAAATGTTGTCCCTTTATTTGTTACCTGCCAATTTTGAGAAACAGCGCCACCAGCGGTATCTATGTAGGTATTGACAATATGCAAAGAATCACCTGAACATATAAAAATACTATCACCAGCTACAACGCCATTAGAAACCAAATCACCGATAAGAGAAGTACATTGGGAATAAATATTAGAAAAATTGCAATAAAAAAGAATTAATAAAAATGTCTTATGTACAATTTTTTTTAAACTCTTCATTTTGAAAATTCCCTTATAAAAAATAGACCAAGTCTGTTAGACGGCTTGGAATCAAAAATAAGTTTAATATCATTAATTTAAAAATCTAAAATAAACTCAGTATACGATCACACTAAAAAAAAAGATTTATAATTGCATTAGGTTTGTTCTATTTCAAAAAATATTGCTTTTACCTTTTATTCATGACCTTTTGGTTTACCGGACCGAATACAGTAAAGGGGCAAAATCCTTATTTTAATCAAGGAACCATTATAAGACAACTCCATAACCCCGCCTTATTAGGAATGGGGAGATTTGATATTAACTCAGCTTCACGCATCAGTACTAATATTCAAGCTCAATGGCTGTCGCTGGAAAGAAGATTAGTAACCAATGCTATTGAAGGAGATATAATTGCCAATAATAATACTTCATTCGGAATTAATCTTTACAGCACAGACCTGTTTTCTGGGAATAATAATAATTCAAGCTATAAACATTTCTCTACAGGCTTATCGTATTGCTACTCGATTAAACTAAAAAATGGAAATTTAAATTTAGCTTTAAATGGTCAATTTAGTAATTTTAATTTTGGTACCGACAACTTTCTGTGGGAAGACCAAATTGATCCCGGGATGACTGGATTTGAGCTACCCACAAAAGAGCCAATCAACCAATTAACAATAAACGCAGTTCATTTTTCGGCTGGCGTATTATATCACAACAAAAACTTGTTTTTAGGGGGTGCAGTTTTCAATATTAACCAACCTAATATTTCTTTTTACAACCAAAATAATCAAAAGATTCAATCGCGCTTTGTAGTTAATGGCGGAATGGTTTTTGAGACAAAACGATTGATGATAATTCCTAATGTAATTTGTTATTTACAAGGTGATAATTTTACCATTTCCGAAAATATTAATTTCAGAAAAGGTAATATTTATTATGGCCTAGGATTGAAACAAAATACTGCTTTTGGACAAGTTGCTCATAGTATAAATGGAAATTTTGGTTACCGAAAAGGGAGTTGGTTTTTCAACTATTCTAACAACGTAAATTTGACTATTCGAGTAGCAAATAATCCTATGACTCATGAGTTAGGCATATGTTATTTGTTACCGAGTTCTTCTAAAAAGCAAACCTCGCTTTACTTACCCACTGAATAAGTCTAATAATAGTAATTGTTATTTCCGCCAAGATCTATTGTTAAACCCACCGATAATACTTCTTTAAATTGTAATCGTGGTCCAAATCGAGTGAAACTATCATCTAACGCAATTAATATATCATCGTCATAGATTAAATGCAGAATTAGATTAGTTGAAATATATTCATTCACCTTTAAGTTAATTTGATTTTCAAAATTCACGTCGATATTACCCCGCTTGTAGAGATAATTAGCAAATAATTCCAATCTAGAGTCTAATGAGATATTTTTCATTACCCGTGGTTCATAAAAACTTACTCTAATAAAACCACCGGTTTCACTTCTTATCTTTTTTCCTTCTTTAATATATTTACCTTCAACATAATCATACACCCCAGGCTCTACACCATATGCTCCCATATTTGCTAAATCCTGGTTCAAAACAAAGGTGTTTTTTGAAGATAATGGTCCCAAAAACACGCTCAATTTATTATCGGGTTTATATTCAAAACCAAAAGAAGCAACCACATATCCCGGAGCAAAAAAATCAGATATTGGCATAGTATCAAATTCAGAATAATAACCCGGTTGAAATTGAGTCTGTGGTGAAAAATACAATGAATAGTTCCAGTTTTCGCTTGCTTTTTTACCTAATTGAGTAGCCAAAAATATACGATCATCATTCTTGTACCAAATTCCATTTTTACCTTGTAACATTAATCCGTAACCCGCATCTAATGTAGTTTGCCAGGTTGTTGTTGCGTTTTGATACAATAAATTCAAACTTAATGAAGTAGCCACACTAATTGCGTTTTGTCCGCCACCTTGCCAATTTGAAAATTGGCTTTGGTTAGTGGTGATATTGGAATTTCCCCAAAAAGTCCATTTCCCGTCATTACCTTCTTCATCAGATAAGTTAGGTTCTTCATATTCCGAATAACCATACTCTTGAGCTTTTAATTCTGATTTTTGAAGTGCAACTAGAAAAAAAGTAATAACTATTATGTGGGCTATTTTTTTCATTTATAACATAGAATAATTTTAAAAATAAAATTACCCTACAAGTATACTAAAATTAGTGGTGTCTACCACGCCAATATTTAATCATTTTTACACGCATTGGATCGATTTCCTGATTGCTACCCCCTTTTAAGTTTCGAATGTTATATGTTAAATTTAACATTATATAACGGGTTAATACATTAGTTTTTATATCCTCAAAATAAGTTTCTGTAACTGAACGATTAATAGAACGATTTTGATTGAGAATATCAAAAATTCTAAATCTAACATCCCATTCATTCTTTTTTCCAAACTTTCTTCCAATTGCGGCATTCCAGAGGAAAAAGTTTTGATTAAAATTGGCATCTAGACCAGTAAATGCCCTATGACTCAAGTCAGTAGTAACTACCCATGATCCCAACGGCATCACATTGATATTAAAACTTGTAGTTTGGAAAAAATATTGCTGTAAGCTTGATGTCAAATCAGAAGCCATTGTATTACGTACTTCAGACAAAGAACTAGAACTACTAATCAAAAAATCAATTTTCTCACTAATATTTGATCCTAATCCGAGGTTTAGTGAGGCTGATGGATTCTGGGACATATTGCGCAAAACTTTCCCATCACCTAACTGTATTTTACTAGGAGTTTGAGAATAATTCAAAGTAATTCCTAAATTCAGATTCAACTTACCGCCAGCTAAAGGCTGTCCAATAGAACCGCTTAACATAGCCGAAACTACGCCATTCATATTAACCTTTTGGGTAATCTGTGATCCTGGGTTGAGAACATATGTGCTATCTCCTACATTTATTGATAATCCATTTTCACCTGCAAGACGAGTAAAATTAGTAAACGCATTTTGAGTAATACTAAAATTACCAAATAAGAACTTGCTTTTTCCAGATTCCGGACTCATTGAAAAATAGCGTAAAAACACCCTATGCTGATAGTTTTGAACTAAATCTGGATTTCCTACAGACAACTGCAATAAATTAGAATTATCTACCACATTTTGTAATTCTTGAATATCAGGAGCATTTGTATTAGTTCTGTAAAAAAGTCTAAAATGACTACTTCTATGATCACCGTATCTAATTGAAGCACGGGGTAATACATTGAAGAATTTACGTTGAATTATCTCAGGATAAGGAAAACTCTGATCTCCGTCTAAACCTGCAATCTGTCCGTATGCACCTATATCCATTCTCCATTTTCCCATTTTATATTGGTATTGAGCCCCTAATGCATGTCGGTAGTATCCGTTTATGTAACGGTTGGACAATAACGTATCTAAATAGTAATCACTAAATTCATAAAATTCATTCAATCGTTCGCTAGAGTTTTGATTTAAATCGGATTGATATTCAAATTCAATGCCATTAACTGAGTCTATCATTTCAGTAAATTCAATTTCCGTTGAATAGGATAAATTACCACTGGTTGAGCTGATAATTTGATCGGTTAGAACGGCAGATGACGAGCTTTCTAAAAGCAAGTTGTTTGCCAAATTATTAATTCCTCCTCTATTCCTAAAACTTGGAATAAATTCAATGGCTATAGATCTGCCAGGCTTTTCAAAGGCATGCATATAATCTATTTCTAAACTTGCATTAAGCGCATCGCCGGATTCATCTTGAAAATTGTTTAAAGTAGAAATTGGCAACACGTTTGTTAGATTATCCTCAATACTAGTTACCGCATCAATGGTATCATTTCTCTTATTAGCCTGTATTGTTACTCTCGGTTGTAAGATTAACTTATTCTTCTCGTTAATATTCCATTTTAACCGACCATTTAATCTATGGTTAATATTATTGCTAATCTTATTGCTATTTTCAGAATATGTTAAACCAGCCTGCCGTCCTGCAATATAAAATCGTTCAGAACCTGTTTCTCTATTATTGATAGAATTTCCGAAAAAATAACTTCCAGAGATATCCCAATTACCCACTTTGTCGGAGTAGTTTAATCCTAACATATGTGAGGTTACGATTCCATCTTGGTCATTTACAAAAAAATCACCCATCGAGCGCATTCCACCCCTTCCTCCTCCACTAGGCATCATTCCGAGAATATCTTCCACTGCAAAATTTTGTTCATTGATGTTATTTGATTGTGCCAATATCGATAAACGGCGATCTCCATTGAAAGTATTGTATGAACCCCCACCTTGAAATTTAATATCATCACCCGTACCTTCTATTGACTTACCGGCACCGGCAAAAATTTTTCCAAACTGACCTGTTTTGAAACCCATTTTGGTAATAATATTGATGGTTTTTGTAGTATTTCCATCATCAAAACCAGTGAATTGACTTTGCTCGGATTGTGCGTCATAAATTTGCACTTTTGAAATGGCATCAGCTGGCACATTTTTCAATGCCGCTTTAGGATCTTCCCCAAAAAATGGCTTACCATCAACCAATACACGTTGTACCTTTTCACCTTGTGCCTGCAAATCTCCACCAGATTTCATCACACCCGGCATCTTCGCAATTAAATCCTCCGCACTCGCATCCGGATTAACCTTAAAGCTTCCCGCATTGATCTCAGTAGTATCACCATTCATTTCAATAGATTTGGTTCGAATATTGATAGCATCAAGCTTTTGTAAATTAGCAATCTTTCGAAGTTGTACTCTGCCCAGTATTATCGCAATACCACTCTCTGTCCTTTGCATTTCCGGTTTTACAATATTCCAAACATCCTCATACTCTGATTTTTGAATAAAAACAGAAAGCATCATTTCCCTAAATCTTACTCCTTTAGAGCGAAGTTTTCCCATTACTTCAGTCTCAATATCTAATTTGTAGATCCCATTTTCATCAGTTAATCCACTCGCCAGAAGCGATTCTACCTTTATCTTTTGTAATGCCTCAACACTGGGGAAACTTGTTCGCCAAGAAGACAGCGAATCTTCAGGAAAATACCATACTTCTATTTTAGCTCCCGATACTTTCGAACTATCCTCGGCAGCAATAACACTTCCCGACAAAACAGGTGCAAAACCAAAGCCTCTCTGCGCTTGTACAAACAATGTAGTACTCAGAGCTATTAAAAGGGAAAACCCACGAATTAGCATATCGCGAATTAAGAACATAAAGCGTTTAATTTTAAAGATTTTCGATAAACCTTTCTTTTTAGTTTAAAAAAAACTATCTGCTAAAAATATTGTTTAAACTACATGCAAGAATGTGCTGTTATATTCCCTCACCAATTACATTACAACATATTGGATTTCAACAAAATAAAGACAGTATATCTCGTAGAAAACAAACTTTATTTTACCCAATATAATTTTCATAAAGTCAAACTTGTTTTTCATAGAGCAAGTATGCAAAAATTTAAGAATCATTTAGAAATTAAGGGTTTTGAGGTTAGATATATAGAATTTCACGAAAAAGAAGCATCGGTAAAAGGTTTATTTAAAGAAATTCAAAAAGAATTCCAATCCATTCAATATATAAAAACAGATGATGATTGGCTTGAAAAACAAATAATATCTAGTTCTAATGAATATAACCTGCACCTCCACCCTGTAAAAAATCCTAACTTTCTAAACTCCACTGAACAATTCAATTCTTATTTTGATGGTAGAAAACGCTATTTCCAAACAGACTTCTATTCCCATCAAAGAAAACAAAGAAACATACTCATGGAGGACGGAAAACCGCTGGGTGGTAAACTTACTTTCGATTCCGAAAATCGAAAACCTTATCCCAAAAATCATATACCTCCAAAGCCTAATTTAAAATTTAGAGATAATTATGTTGTAGAAGCCGAAAAATACATAGAAAAGAACTTTTCCTCCAACATTGGATCTCTAGATTATTTCAAGTTTTCGAACGAATTTTACCCTACAGATCCCAATCAAAGTATTGCAGCATGGGAAGATTTCAAATTAAATAGATTTAAATTATTCGGTGATTTTGAAGATGCATTTACTCAAAATTCAGACGATTTATTTACCTATCATTCAATACTTACCCCTCAGTTAAATGTTGGTCTGGTTTCACCAGAAACTTTAATTAATGATGCACACCTTAGCGATGTTCCATTAAACTCTAAAGAAGGTTTTATACGTCAAATTATGGGCTGGCGCGAGTTTATGAGAGCAGTGTACATACGTGAAGGTGGAAATCAACGAAGTTCAAATTTTTGGGGATTCAAAAGAGCAATCCCGGATTCTTTTTACAACGGAACCACCGGTATTAAACCAGTTGATCAAGTCATAAAAAAAGTACTCAAGACAGGTTACTGCCACCATATAGAAAGATTAATGATTTTAGGTAATTTCTTCTTGCTTTGTGAGTTTCACCCGAACGAAGTATACCGATGGTTTATGGAACTTTTTATCGATGCCTATGATTGGGTTATGGTACCAAATATTTATGGCATGTCACAGTTTGCAGATGGAGGGCTTATTACAACAAAACCTTATATTTCAGGAAGTAATTATATCATTAAAATGTCTGATTATAAAAAACAGAATGATGAGTGGGAGCAGTTTTGGGATGCATTATACTGGAGATTTATCAATCTACATCGCGACTTTTTCCAACAAAATCCTAGGTTAGGGATGATGGTTATTACTTATGATAAAATGCAAAATGATAAAAAAGAAAAAATGAAAAAAACAGCAAATTCGTTCCTTGAGCGTCTTTCATAGAATACATTACCATAAAGTTGCGTTTTGAATATTTAAATTTGTGCAAGTTATGAAAAGAACACCGTGGGTATTATTGCTAGGAATTCTATTTTGGGGAGTTACTGCCTGTGAAAAGGATGGAACAGATAAGGATGTAGATAAAACGGATCTGTATGATTCATGGAATATCTTGAGTCAAGAAAGAGTAGTTCTTGATTCTGCTACTGAAAATCCGATAGCTACACAAAATTCTAATTACAAAGCAGGAGATTTTATTTACACCTTCAACCCTAATGGAAAATTAATCATATCAGACAAAACTAGTGGGACACTAGAAACTGACACCTTATATTTCGAATATGAGCAGAATATTCTGCGCTTTTCCATATTTCAAAATATGGTAGATGCTAGAGAATATGAATTAATGTCTCTCAACAATACTGAATTAATATACGGTATAGATAAGTGGGAAAATGGGCTAAGAATAACTGAAGAAATCAGAGCCTCAAGGCGATAATCTTCAAAACTAAATCATAGGAAATATAACTGATTCCGACTTGTTCTGTTGGAGAGTCAACTTGATCTTTAATTGAATTTGTTCCTGCATTTTTTTCAATAAATCCCGTTTTACAAAGTGTTCATGCGTAACAATTCCAATACTCCTAACCGGAACAGGTGCCTGTATCTGGAATAAACTAGCTTTTTCTTCTGCAGAAAATTCTAAGGTTGCTAATTCTGGCAAAAGAGTAAGTCCTTTATTTCGTTTTACAAAACGAATCAGACTATCGATTGAGCCAGCCCCAAAATTAAAATTGTGCGTACTTGATTTTCCGATTTTAAAATCACAAATATTCAAAACTTGTGCGCTCAAACAGTGCCCTTCTTCCATCAACCAAAGGTTATCAAAATTTATTTCTGAAATACTAACAATATCTTTCGGATAAGAAACGTCGGTACAATCGAATAGCAGAAACGATTCATTATAAAGAGGTATTTCTGAAATCTCATTTACATTAATCGGTGTGGCTAAAATTCCTAAATCAAGATCTCTGCGTTTGAGGGAATCTATTATTTGACCAGTCGTCATTTCGGATACCGTGAATTCCATTTTGGGAAATTGATGAGCAAATTCATTCAAAAAACCAGGCAACAGATAAGGAGCAACTGTAGGAATTACACCAATACTTACATGACCCACGAAGTCACCCTTCAACAATTGGACCGTCTCCTTAAACTGTTCCATTTCAAAAGATACTATCTTCATTTGACAAATCAATACCTCACCCTCTTTGGTTATGGAAACCGGTTTCGTTTTTCTGTCGAAAATTTGAATCCCGATCTGGTCCTCTAATTTTCCAATCATTGTGCTGAGGGTAGATTGTGTGATATTACATTTATCTGCAGCAGCGCTAAAATTACCTAACTCCTTTACAGCAAGTACATATTCTAACTGTTGAATATTCATTGATTTTATCAATATTAGTATCTAAACATTCGTTTTTATCAATCAAATTACGGAAATAAATTTGAAATTAACCAAACTATAAATTATGATGCGTAAAGTAATATTTTTAGGTATTCTGGGTATGTCAATCAATTTACAGGCCCAAGAAGAAGTAGTCCAAAGTTCAGGAGGCAAATGTCCATTCCACTTTGGAAATTCAAAAAAGTCTACTCAAAATGTAGACGCTTCCAAAGTTAGTGTTGAAACTACCCAAAATTCATTGAATAACATGGATGAAAAGCGAAATACCATTACAGGTACTGGTAATCAAAAGTGGTGGCCAAATCAGCTTAATCTATCCATTCTACGACAAAATGGAGAAAAGTCTAATCCGATGGGCGAAAACTTTAACTATCGTGAGGCTTTTTCAGAATTAGACTATGCTGCATTAAAAAATGATCTAAAAAACCTCATGACTCAGTCACAAGAATGGTGGCCTGCAGATTATGGAAATTATGGTCCGTTGTTTATTCGTATGGCATGGCACAGTGCTGGAACCTACAGAACCGGAGATGGTCGCGGTGGATCAAGAGAAGGACAACAACGTTTTGCTCCAATAAATAGCTGGCCTGATAATGGGAATTTAGATAAAGCGAGACGCTTGATATGGCCCATTAAACAGAAATATGGTAATAAAATATCTTGGGCTGATTTAATGATTTTAACAGGAAATGTAGCCCTTGAAACTATGGGATTCCCAACTATTGGTTTCAGTGCAGGACGCGAAGATGTTTGGGAGCCAGCAAGCAATGTTTATTGGGGACCAGAATCTAAATGGTTAGACAACAAACGTTA
>JAURNR010000016.1 GCA_030830065.1 Bacteroidota bacterium
AACTTTAACGACCCTAATAAATCAGATCTTACGAATTTTGACATGACTACAATTACAATTGAATACAGGGTTAAAGATTCGTGGGACAACCTTTCTTCTATAATGACAAGATCTGTATTCATTTATGAAAGTCGGCAGTATGGAGATTCAGCTTTTTATGCAACTCCATTAACAGATGCATCTGGTGCTGCCTTTGAATCTTATTATGATGTAAATGGTACCAATAATGCACTTCATGCAAATAATCCCTTTATTACATCTGTTCGTAAAGACTCGGATGGTGATGGAATCAGTGATTATTGGGAGTTTGCATTGGGCTATGATTACATGAATCCATCCGATCCAGATCCAAGCCTTAATATTTTATCCAACCCAGCAACTTTTCAGGCACTTTCATCTTTATCTGTAGGTCAGTTCCAAAGCAGGTTAAGTTCTATGATTGATGCTAGTGCCCTATCTAGTGTTCCTGGACTTGGAGATTTTAATGCAACCTCGGGCTTGTAACTTTTTTTCAAATATTACAATATAGTGATTTTGATATACGCCCCCATAGTTTAACGGATAGAACAGTGGTTTCCTAAACCGTAGATCGAGGTTCGATTCCTCGTGGGGGCGCCATTCGTTTAGTTTATTATCTTTCTTGTTTAGTTTGGGTAGAGTACCCATATTTTAATTTTTTCTGTTGTGAGCTACTTTATCCATGATCTTTCGCATCATGTAAATAAAGTCAGTAATTATGTTCATTGATTGAATTAAGATATTTGAATATAAATTCTATTTTCAATGGAAATTATTGCTGCTATTATACCACCCCTAGTTCTACTTCTGATTGGAGGTATTTGTAGGAAGGGAGGGTGGTTAAGAGTAGAAGCTGATGCTTCACTAAGTATTTTGACCATACGAGTACTTTATCCCTGCTTTTTCTTTTTCCATTTAGTGGGGAATCAAGATTCGCTTCTACCAGAACAATTACTAATCGTTGTACTTATGGGCTTTATTTGCATTTGTTTAGGTTTCGCATGTGCTTTTGCTGTAGCTAAATTTATGAAAATTGAAGTGAGTTCAGTTACTTCATTTGTATTTTGTACCGGTATTTTTAATTATGGTTTTTTTGCTTTCCCCATTGCCGCGTCAATCTTTGGAAATCAATTAATTGCAAAGATAATACTTTTTAATTTGGGAGTAGAAATGGCTATTTGGACTGTGGGTGTTTGGGTTTTGGCATCAACCCAGTTTAAACTTATTCGATTAGTTAATCCTCCAATTATTTCGATAATCCTCGCTTTATTCATAAAGGAAATAGGCGGTCAGCAAATAATGCCAGGATTTTTATGGGAAATAATTTCTTTACTTGGAAATTGTGCGATTCCAATAGGCTTACTTTTAATTGGAGGTAATTTTGCAGACTTGGCTAAAGGATTTAAACTATCAAAAGGAAATCGGGTAGAAATTTCATCCATTTTAGTTCGGCTGATAATTGTACCATTTTTAATGTTTTGTTATGCCTGCAAAGGACCCATTCCATATGGTATGGACTGGCTTAAAGATATACTGATAGTACAAATGGCAATGCCATCAGGAATATTCGCAATTGTGATTGTTAAGAGCTACTCAGAGAATACAATTACTGCAATGAGAGCAATTTTAGCAAGCACTGTATTTTGCCTACTTTCTACTCCTATTTGGCTATACCTCGGTATTAACTTTGCGAAATAAAGTGTTTAGGTGCTAGCGTTTTCGTATTTGGATTTAGCGTCTAAAGTTTCAAATATATTGGTAAGGGCGAGTCTTAACTTATTATACTCTTCCGCGTAAATTACAGATATAAGATAATTTTTAAATTCTTTACGATCTCTAATGATCTTGAGATCGAGTTCCTCCATCTCTTGAGCAAATTTAATGTGCATTTTGTCAATTTCTGAATCGAATTTTTTGTGCTCCTTTTCAATATGTTGTTTGGCCCGTGCAACAGCACCAATAAGATTTTGACTGTTTCGACAATCTTTCGATGTAAAGTCATGAAAAGAGATGATACCAGAGGCTAGTGCAGCACCAAAGGCAGTAAGTTCGAGTTCACCTTTCTGACTCTCCTTAGTCGCCCAACCTTCAATCGCTTTGAGTAATCGGGAAACTGATGCTTTAGCTTCGTCTGAATCTGAAATATGTACGGAATCTTCGTCCATTTGTACTAGGGTAAATTAAAATTAATATGATAGAATGAATAACAATGATAGCATTAAAAGCTACTTGTCAAATTTTTTTGCCCTGTTTTCTTTAATATTTTGTAATGATTTAAGTCTTTTTTTACATTATTACTGAGTAAAATCAGACCTAAGATATTTGGAAATGCCATTCCTAAAATCATTAAATCGCTAAAATCTAAAATATTAGTAGCTGTTACGATTGATCCTAAAAAAGTAAAAATGAGGAAGAGCATTTTATAAATAAATGATGATCTGTCTCCAAACAGCCAAACCCAGCACCTTTCCCCATAATAAGACCAAGATATCATTGTAGAGAAGGCAAAAAGAAATACTGCAATTGACAGTAAATACGGGAACCAGGAAATAACGCTGCCCATCGCTGCAGAAGTGAGTGCACCACCTTGGTTGGCAGAAATAAAGCCTTGGTTTGCAGGTTCCAGATAGGATCCGGTAACAATAATTACTAATGCAGTCATGGAACAAACGATAATTGTATCAATAAAAGGTTCGAGCAATGCAACAACCCCTTCCTCAACAGGATGAGATACTTTTGCGGCGGAATGAGCAATTGCAGCTGAACCAATACCTGCTTCATTCGAGAAGACTGCTCTTTTTACCCCTATTATTAAGACACCTAGAAATCCTCCAAATGCAGCGTCAGGTGAAATTGCCTGACTAAGAATTAAACTTATAGCATCAGGAATTTGATCCGCTAAAATGATTAAAATGTAAGAACAGGCTAAAAGATAAACCGCACACATAAAAGGAACGACAAAAGAGGCTACCTTAGCTATGCTTTTAATTCCTCCAATTATGACCAAACCAACTAATAAACTTAAAGTAAGACCATATACCCACGGATAATTAGAAAGAGTAGGAAAAACGGTTTTAATTAAATCAAGCGATTGTACAACTTGGAATGCATTCCCTCC
>JAURNR010000017.1 GCA_030830065.1 Bacteroidota bacterium
ACTCCAAATTTGGGCACAAAAAATTCACACTTGACTAAATTCCCACACTAAAATACACTGATTTATACACATTAACCATTGATTAAAGTGTAACTAAAACAATAGGTTAGGGTAGTTATCAGGGGATAGAGCATCCCCCTCCTAAGGGGAGGGTCGCACGTTCGAATCGTGCCGAGGGCACCATTACCGGCAGTTACTCAGAAGTTTGTCGAGCCGAGTGGATATTGCTTATCACTTACCCAAATCTAAATGAGAATCGTTTGTATTGACCACTGAATCCATATCCATTTATAATGTTAGTTCATCTAATTTAAAGGAGATAATCATGGAATCGATCATTGAATTCACTATGCACGCAAAGCCCGGCAGATATGCGGATGTTCTCGCTGCCTATAGTGAATTTGCCCAGGCTTTCCAAGAGGCAGTACCTGCCGACCGTTTGATACTCATCACAGGAGATCCTGCGAGCGGGCTTATCCGGGGTATAGGGGTCTTCACTGAAAAGCAAATTGCCGCTGATGTTTACAGCATGCCTTTCTTTGCAAAATTCAATGACTCAATCTCTGACCTCATTACGGAAACGCCCGAGCGCACAGAGTTGGATTTAATTCACCTTTACCAGGTCTAGGCCGAAATTGACAGCAGTTCACTTGTATGGCGTTAGTTCGTTATCATTATTGAGTTCATAAAGAACAGGGCTAAGGTTAATGTCTTCACTTAACATGAATTAGGATTAATTAACCACAAAAGAAAAGTTATGATTAATTCGAACTAAATTAAAAAAACTGTATGAAAAAACTCCTAATACTACTATTGTTAATACCGACTTTAATTCATGCTGAAGAGTTTAAGTTGGTATGTGAAGGTGAACGAGTATTAAATAAAAGTGATTCTGATGTCTTTAGAATCAAGAAATCCATAGTTGTAAAGGTTAGAAAGGATTCTATAAGGGCTGAAGATGAAACATATTACAATGGCAAATCTGCTCGTTTTGAAGGGAGCTATATACAAGATGAAGACTCAATATCAGCAATGACGGTTTATACAGAAGCTCCAAGCAAAAGCAGTTGCAATGTAGTCGGTCATGATTTATCTATTAATCTTATTGAAGAGACAGTATATATAACTAAAAGAGAAACAAATGAATGTAAGAAAAAAGGATATTTTACAAAGATTGACTTCACCGGTAATTGCAAAAAACAAATATTACTGGCATTTGAAGCATTTGACGATTTTATAGCAAATGGAACTAATTTAGCTCCAACAAATGAAATGTGTAATGTGGACGAAGGGGATATCAGAAATAAAGGTAACAGGCTAAGAAAAAAATGTTTTTAGATTTTTTATTAGTTAATAGGCGCTGATACAAATAACAAAAGACAATAAAATACGACGTCAGTTATTCCTTAACGACATAACTAACCCTTCATTAAAAACCTTTAAATTTAAAAAATAAGTAAAACATAACTCCCAATAAAATAATTGGGATGGAAAGAATAACTGATTCTTTGGGTGTCTTAAATATTTCTAATATGGATCGTCGATAAAAAAGAATGATCATCCCAATGAGAATAAAAGCACCTATTAATTGAAGCCCAGAATAATCCATAATTATTAAATTATATCCAACGTTAATCTATCGTAAAAATGATTACTTATCGATTACTGATTTGGTATGCTCATTAGTATCAGAAATAATTTGAAAGGCAGCTAACTCAAACATTGGTAAAGCAGCCAGTAAATGATCAAAGATATCACTCTGAATGTTTTCGTAATTGATCCAGTTAGTATCATTTGTAAATACATAGATTTCAATTGGGATGCCACTTTGACCAGGTTGGAGTTGTCGAATCAAAAACGTTAAGTCGTTTCTAATATGCTCACTTTCAGTCAAATAGTTATAAATATATTTTCGAAATAAACCAACATTTGTTAATCCCCTTCCATTAAGGTCTTCACTTTTTGCATTAACTTTTGCATTTTGGGAATTAATTTCTTTTGTTTTATCCTTGATGTACTTTGTTAAAGTTGTCACTTTTGATAGTTTATCTAATAGAGCCTCGTCACAAAATTTAATAGTCTTGATGTCAATATTAATAGCCCGCTTGATTCTTCTGCCCTTTGTTTCTTCCATACCACGCCAATTTTGCACACCATTTGTGATAAGCGCTGACGTTGGGATGGTAGTAACCGTCTTATCAAAATTTCTGATTTTCACTGTATTCAGTGAAACATCTTCAACATCTCCATCAACATTTAAACTTGTAATCGTAATCCAATCACCTATCCTTACCATGTCATAAGAGGCTACCTGCACACTGGCAACAAATCCTAAAATAGTATCTTTAAAAACCAAAATAATAATGGCAGAAGCTGCACCTAAACCAGTTAGGAAAGCCATGGGTGATTTATCAAGCATCGTTGAGACAATCAATACTGCCGCTGTTACTACAATGATAATTTTTACTAATTGAATATAGCCCTTAATCGATGGCTGATGTGGTTTCTTAAGATGCTGATAAGTATCATTTGCTACATTAAGAAGCCCTAACAGGAACCAGATAATAGCTAATGTTGCGTAGATTACTCCACCATCCTCTAACCACTCAACGGACTCGTTAAGCCATGTGATGCTAGAGTCATCTGTAGTCATCAAGTCAGCAAACGAATAAATTACAATTGCAGAAACTAAATGCGCGACGTTTTCAAAAGGTCTATATTTCTTAAAAGACTCAGGAATATATTTTTCTCTTGAGAGAATTGTCTGTCTTAAATACTTTATGACATAATTTTTGGTTACAAAATGAGCAA
>JAURNR010000018.1 GCA_030830065.1 Bacteroidota bacterium
ATCGAAAATGTATTCTCGAAAGTTCATCAACAACGAATAGATCAAGGCCTAATAGTAGGCTGGGATGTGTGGAAGGTTATTGATAATCCAGCTGAAGGATTCACCCATATGTTAACTACCATCTACAAAATCGAAAATCAAGAGAAAATAGACTCATTTGAACCGAAATGGGGCGATGGCCTATTTGAAAGGGACGCTTTTTTAAGAGGTACAGACCTAAAAGAAATTAGGGAAATCGCAGGTATCGTTAAGTATGTTGGGCTAGTACAAATTAGAAAACCTGGCATTCAAGAGGCTCCTCCTTACTTAGTGTTAAATGTCATTAAGCTAAAGAATGAAAAATGGAAAAGTTATGAGGAAGCAGAGATAAATGGTACAAAAACACTTTCCAATAGCGACTTGCGTGTTGGTTGGGATTTCCTTAGAAGAATTGACGATTACGGAACAGATATATCACATACTCATATTACTGTTGATTGGTTTGACAGTCACGAGAATTATTTGAGATCTTTTATGGGTAACCCCGCTGATGCTAGCAAATCATACCAGGCAATGCTTCAGTTAAGAGATTTGAAGTACAGAGTTTTATTGACAAAAAATAAATCCTTAAGATAATCTTCAACCGATAAAATGAATAAACCATGAAAAATACAATACTATTTCTTACCCTTCTCTTTACCAGTTTATTAAGTGCTCAGACTATGGCATTTACGGTTGTTGAATTAAAAGCTAAAGACTTTAGTGAAGCCAAAGTGCTAGAGGATTTCGACAAATTATTTGATGGTGTTGAGCTAATGAATGGCACCATTGTATTAGAGTCTATTGAAACAGGGTCTACTTTGGGCAATACACATAGGCTAGCGTGGATATACCCTCTTGGAGGGGAGATGATGGCTGAAAACGCTGTAGATCCATTAAAAAGCCAGGTTTTTTGGGCCAAAATGGGAAATTATATTGAAGAGTGGGGGCCCGTTCATCATGGAAGAATCTTGAGCTGGCAACCAACAAAGAATGAAGAAATGAAGTTGGTTCATATTTGGGACGTAAAGGCAAAAGACCCAATAGCCTTTAAAAAAGGTCATGATAATATTCTAAATTCTTTCAAGCAAGATTTTAAAGATAGACTTGTTGGTTTTGGAACATATGATATTAATAAACCAAATGGGGCTACTCATTGGGTGCTAGTTTCGGGAATTGATGAAGAGGACCACCTAATGTTGCTTGATAAACTTCAAAATGACTCGAAATTCAATGGACTTATTCAGTCTAGAGGTGAAACTGAAGAAGTTTCAGATTTCGCAGTAAAACATTTAAGGGTAATCATGAACTAAACGTTTTTCTTAATTTTTTAAACCTAAAACTGATAACTATTATGAAAAAAATTTTACTAATTATTGCAATTTTTGCCGGATTTACTTTGTCCAATGCACAAGAACTCAAGTCACTTGATAAGTTTAAGGCAAGCTTTGTCATGGATTCAGCCGAATCACTTGGTAATGGTGAATTAGCTTACAAGTCTCCTTCTTTAAATTAATTAAAAATCTTTCCGATTATGAAAAACCTTTACACTCTCTGCTTAATCCTGGTTTCTTCAGGATTATTTTCTCAGGATTATTTTCTCAAAACTTCTTGCAATAAGAAGGCGTCTGAAATTGCTAATGCTGCGGTAGAGCATATGTTGAATTTAGAAATGCCCATTGCTTTAGGAATGGCCAAATCAGCTTTACTAGTGGACGAGTCTTGCGGCTGTGCCCAATTAACAATTTCTGCAATCTCATCAAATAATGACTGGGGCTCGCGAAAGACTAAATTGAGTAAAATTGACCCAACTTCCCTTTCAAAAGAAGAAAAAGTTTGGTACAACTATCAAATGGCTGCAGACTTAAATGAGAGAACTAAAATTGTTGATGCTGCTGAAGGCCTATTTCCGGATTCACCTTTTATTGCGGCCTTGCGCGGAAACTTAAATCCAAGAGATTTTACCTTTTACCCAGAGTACGTTAAGCGATTTCCCGATCATTCATCGTTTGCGTATAATATGATTTCATACGGAATCATGTACGGAGAATTAGGTGATAGCGATTATGAGCAAGCGAAGAATAATATTGATCAAAGTATCCAATTGCATGATGGACCTAATGTCTACGATTCTAACGCCGAGCATCTAGCGTCTTTAGGTCAATATGACGACGCACTTCAAAGTCAGTTGAAAGCAGTTGATTATGCCGCTTGGGGATCTGTATACGGAAATATGGCAAGAATTTATTGGATGAAGTCGAATAAAGCGGAGGTAGAAAAGTCACTTCGAGAAACAGTAGATTCAATGATGAAAGGAATTCGCGAAAACGATTTTGATGCTTTCTCAGAAGTTATTTCTGAAGATATACAGGTGACAATGGGAGATTCTAATCTTGGAGAATTCTATGAATTCTCTGAACAATCTTTCCAAGATGCTACTAGCCACATAACTTGGACTTCAACCGATCAATCTGATTTTAATTTCAATTTTGCACCTGACATGAATAGTGTCGTAGTAACTCATCTTTCTGATGGTAGTTACTACTCCAATGACTCAGAGGAGATAAAATATGCTACTAGAGCCTCTCATGTATTTGCTAGAACTGACGATGGATGGAAACTTCTTCATTCTCATTGGTCGCCACGAAAAGGGGCTCAAGGGATCCCAAACAGAGAATAATTTTAACAACAAAAAAAATGAAAAAAACCATCTTAAAAGTCAGGGCTCACGATGCCATAGTGGGGCTTCTTTATTTAATCAGTGCGGGGTTGACTGTCTACACTTCTAATTTTAGCTTCTTATGGATTGCTTTCGCTGTAGGTGGGCTTCAAGTAATAAGTCCCTTTACTAAGTTTTGTCCTGTTTACGCTTTACTTAATAAGCTTATGCCTGGATCTGAACCAATACAGAATGGAAAATAATACGCATCCAATGAAACCAAAAAAATATATTATGAATCATTTTCTAAGCATAATTTTCTGCGCAGTACTGGTGGTATCATGCGGAACAAATATTTCTAAAACAGATTTCGAGAAAAATACCGAATTAGCTAAGGATTATTTCAGGCAATTTGAGAATAAGAAAACTTCAGAGGTCTTGGCGTACCTACATCCTGACATAGAATGGCATCTGCCCGTTTATGGAATGGAAATGGGCGGATTCGAGGAGGTTAAAGCGGCTATCAACGGATATCATTCTGAGTATGAAGATTTGAAATTTACGGCTGATTACTGGCTCCCAGGAGTTAACACTGAAACTGGATTGCCTGATGGAAGTACGCGTGTTTATGGAACGTGGACATCTACTCATAAACGGACAGGTAAAAGAACAAATCTTTCATCCTATCATTCCTTCGAATTCAAAGACGGCAAAATAATTAGAGGAGGGGATTGGTTCGATTTAGGTGGAATGATGAATTCTCTTGAACCTCAGGCAATTTCAAAAGGGGGATTAATAGGCTTTCATAATTTAAATGTCACCTTGAATAAAGGCTATACTATGGAAGACTTTCTAAATTTTTTCAAAAATGAAGTTGTTCCAGCATACAACGCAGCATATATGGGAGCTAAAGTGCATTTAGTAAAAGGTTCTAAAGGAAAGGATGTAAATGCCATCGGTATGATTTGGATATTTGAATCCGAAGATTTCCTTTCAAAGCTTTGGAATGAAGATGGAACATCTACCGAGCTAAATTCTAAAATTAATGACCAGCTAATTGAGGTGAATGAGGGGCTTTCAAAAATTGGAAGCTGGACTTCGGAATTTTCAGACTGGATAGTTCAATAACTAATCTACTTCCTGACAAAAAGAAAACTTCTTAAAACTATATAAAATGAAAAAACTACTAATACTCTCGCTTTTATTTGCATTTAGCTCTTGTGCTAACCAAGAAACTCAAAAAACAGAATCTACCGAGGTAGATAAAATTTTTAAACCAACGTACACTGATAATTTTAAGATCGGTGATCCTGAGAATATATTGTTAATCGAAAAGATGCATCAGGGGATGATTTCCAAGGATTTTGAAGCAGTAGGAGAATTGGTGGCTGATGACGCTATTTTCTATATGGAAGACGGAGCTACAATCGAAGGTAAATCGGCTCTATTAGAATTTATGGGTGAGAACTTTTCTCAGATCACTTTGCAAAACTATTCTGTAGGAGTGAGTATTTCAGTGATTGGCGAGAATGGCGAAGAATGGGTTCTAATGTGGGATCAAGCCGATATTAAAATGCCTGATGGAAGTATTCAAAAAGTAGATTGGATGGATGCTTTTCAAATAGAGAATGGAAAGATTGTAGCTATGAATGGATTTGTAAAATCTCCGAAATAATTATAAAGTTTCTCAAATCAAAGGAAGGTTTAAGTGTGTTTCAGCTTTGAATAATGCAAAGCATTTTAAGTCAAGCCATCGGTAATCGATGGCTTTTTTCTTTTTTAAAAGGCCTGAGGGCGTAATTAAGATTTATGCTTGGAAAAAAATGGAAATAGGTTCTTTTGAAAACCCGCAATTATTTCATCATTAAATCAGTGAGGTGTTTACTAATCGGCTCAGGTTCGGCATGAACATGTTTTTCATACCATAATGCCATATTAGCTAGAATGGGCAATAGATCTTTTCCCATATCCGTTAAAAAGTAGTATTTGATATTTTTTCTTTTCTCATCTTTTCTTACGTCGATAATCCCATATTCTTTAAGACTTTTCAATCGAGCAACCAAGACATTTGTTGCAATACTTTCAGGAGAAGATAAAAAATCAGAATAGGTGGTTTTACCCATAAATAAGTCTCTGATGATAAGAAGGGACCACTTGTCACCTACCAGATCTAAAGAAGAACTTAGCGGGCAGATTGATCTAAAATCGGCCTTTTTCATAAATAACATTTACCTTCAAAATTAAAGTATAAAAAAAGAAGCTTAAGTTAAAGGCAGCAGATTTTACGCTGAACTGCGATTTTATTAGTCAATACTTTAGAAAATACCTAAAAATCAATCGAAAATGGTCTCATCCATTGAACTATTCTGACCACCTTTTCGTTCTCAACATGGATTCGCTCGAAATAACTACCTGAAGAGATGCTTCCATCTTTATGCGTTATTACTTGAGTATAAAGAATTCCAACTACGGTATAATTATCTGAGCCTTCAACAGCTACAGGTGTGATATTACTTACCGTTCTATCTATAGATTCAAATGTTGATTGGATTTGATCAATAAAAGCGGTATTAGAGGCATCGACTTCTATCATTCCCGCGATTTCCGCCGGATGAAATTTCACAATATCTGCAGATAGCTCAACCATCCTTTGAGAATCTAGATTCGTATATGCGTCGAATAGTTCCATGGCAATTTCAACGTCTTTCTCAGAGCCAATTATTGCCTTTTTACTTGTTCCGTCAGCATTAAAAATGCCGTCTTTTAGATGCCATATCCCACCAGAATTTTGAACATTCTGATTTTCACAACCCATAAGAATTATTGAAAGCATTAGAAGTACCTTAAATTCTTTCATAATTTATCTAATTTTTGATTATTTAAATTTAAAATAATTTAGTAACTAGCGACATATAATTATAAAAAATCTACTGATTGCTTTTACCCTACTGTGCTTTAACTATTCTTCAGCACAGGTTGCAACCCTTATGTACGTTGAGGTTTCAAGCGAAAACCAACAACGCTTCGAGAGGCTTGAAAAAGATTATTGGTCACAAATCGCTAGAAAGGCAACCTATATTATTAGAAAATCTGAGGGAAACCTGAAAATTTCTGCCTTAATACGGCACACAACTTTAGATAAGTAAAAACCCTATCTAG
>JAURNR010000019.1 GCA_030830065.1 Bacteroidota bacterium
GCCCCGTAAATCAGCGCTTTTTTAAACATAGTAATTGTTGATTTCATAGATATTCCTTTTTCGTTATATTTTATCTGTTAGGATGCAAGAAACGAAAAAAGTTGCAGAAAATCCTAAATTTTTTTTTAATTATTACTTTGTTTTTAAGTTATCAAGTATAGTTTTCTTGAATATTTATCATGGGAAAGTATTGTCTTATTGATTTTTATTATTAAACAAAACCCCAGTATTTTCAATAGATACAAATTAAGTGCATATAAAAATTTCGCAACAAAAGAATCTAAACACGGGGCAAAATCATAAAAATGTCATTTGTAAATTTCTTGTAAACAAAAAAAATCCCGACATCTCTGTCGGGACTTTTCTATAGAAATCAACGTTCTGATTAGTTCTTCACAACGATCTTCTTCATTGTAGTTTGTCCGCCATTTGTCATGCGCACAAAGTACACGCCTGATCCAGCATGAGTCAAGTCTAACTCGCCCATTCCAAATCCTCCACCCAATGTAGTCTGCGCTACAGTAGCTCCTACTGAATTCACTACCACTACATTCAATGGCTCGTTGTTGTTCAATGAATATGCTACATTGAATTTACCTGTACTTGGGTTTGGATATACATTTACTGCATCTTCCAACTTCATGTCTTCATTACCCAAGAAAGTGTTTTGACAATTTGGTGGGTATGATACGTATACAGTTCTTGATACAATCGCAGCTTGGTTTCCACTTGGGTCTGTGATTGAGTAGTTGATGTAGTATACTCCTGCCTCTTCGATGTTGATGTTGTGACTTACCACATTCACCACTAAATCGTTCGCTGCATAGTAGTTGTCCTTCATGATCAATCCACTCATTGCCCAGAATGGGTAACCCACACATGCTGATACTGGAGGTGCTGTCAACTCTGGCGCTATACGATCTACTACTTTCACGTATCTCATCTTAGTTGCTTTGTTTCCTGATGCATCTGTTGCTACAAATGTCTCAACATATGTTCCTAATGTATATGGATCTACTTTTCCTGAACGTACCACACTTACCTTGTTTGGTCCGTAGTAGTTATCAGTTACTGTTACTGTACGTGAGAAGTAAGCATCATTCACGTCATGGTAAATAGTATCGCTTGTGTTCAACTCAATATTTGGTGCTACGAAGTCATCTACGATGTAGTTGATTAAATATCCATCCTCGTCTGCTTTGTTTCCTGATGGATCCGCTGCATTGTAACGAATTGGGTATGTAGCACGCTCTTGATTGTTTACTACACCATTGTAACCTGGAGTCTTCTGTAAGAAAATGTTTCCGTTACATGGATCTAGTGCGTAAATATCATCTACAAATGCACTGTTGATCTGTACATTGATGTTCATGCCATCAGTAATACGATTTCCTAAACGGTAGATTCCTGGATTCTCAGTATCACGTACCTGTACCAAACGTATTGCTACTGATTCGTTTCCTTGTGCATCCTTTACTGTGTATGTTAATACGTAGTCCCCTACAGTTGACTCGTCAACTTCTCCGTCAACCTTGATAGCTGAGGTTAAGTCTCCGTCTACTGCATCGTTTGCTACCGCTCCAGCATCTGCGAATGTTCCACACTGCTCGATGGTGATAGTATCGTTTCCTTGTAAAGTCAATACTGGACCTGTTCTATCCAATACTACTATAATAGTTCTTAACTTAGGATCGGCTGCATTTCCTGATGCATCCTTTAAATTAAACTCGATTGAATAGATACCCGCAGCTTGGCAATCTAAGTCTAAAGTAATCTCAATATTCTGTGATAGATCTCCTTCTGTTGCATCGATTGCTGTTACAGTCTTACCTTTCACTTCTTCCCAACATGCGTCTGCTGTGGATGTTCTCTCTACACGGATAGTATCCTCTCCTACTAAGTTAATCATTGGCTTCATGTTGTCATTTGCCAACGTCACTGCGTAGTCTTCAAACTCTCCTACTTGATTTACTCCACATGGGCTGTTAGGGAAGTTTCCATATGATACCCCTACACGCATACGAGTAGTTCCTTCAAATGACTCGCTCAATGCAGGTACTGTAAAGCTTCCTGAAGTAGATAAACCACTGATCTTGCCTGAGCTTAATACCTCTTCGTCTTGATCGAAAATACCATCGATATTCCAGTCAATCCATACTTTGTAGTTTACATCGTTTGATGATGTTTTACGTGATATTGCAATATCATAAGTTGCTCCATAAGTCATTGGTAATGCGCGAGCATCTGTGTAGTCATTGTACTCGATGTCTCCACCTGTCTCTCTGTCTACTAAAATTCCACCATTCTTATCAGTTACCTTAACTCTATTTATTGAAATATCTTTAGAAGTTAAGTTTACTAAAGGAATACAGTAGTTCAAGCAAATTACATACTTGTTCTTAATTACTTTTTTCTCTGTACAACGGCTTCCGCAAGTTAAATCAGACGTACTGTTTCTTGCACTCAATGTGAAAGTATACTCTCCACCTGCTGTAAACTCAATTTCTGGATTTTGTGAACTTGCATCCGTTCCATTTACAAACTTAAATGTAGTTGGGAATATGCTCCATGCAAAGGTCTCTGCATAGTCTGTTGTAGTCGTAAACTTAACCGCCTCACCAATAGATGGACGCAAATTATTAGCTACAAAATCTACATAACCTGCAGTATTAGGAGTATTGATAACAATATTCTTACAGAATGTATCTACACCTGTACAAGTCTTGGCAACCAAACACAAGGGCTCAGTAGCTGAAGAATAAGAAACAAATGTATAGTCTTCAGTGAAACCGTCTGTATACATCCCACCCGCTCCATCAGAACGTGTCCAGAAGTACTCAGGTACACCTTTGGTATTTGAAGTAGTATTGGTAACAGCCATTTCTGTACCAACAGCAATGGTATCGAATGGAGTTGTAAATGATGCATCCGGTGCAGTTGGAGTCTCTAGGTTAGATTCCCAATTGATGATGAATCCACGACCTACTGTAGATCCGTTTGACTCAAATGTCAAATAAAATGCACCGCGCTTAGATACCAATGTTTGAGTATCATAGAATGTTTGGTTATTACCATTAATAGTAGCAATCACATGATTTGGATCCGCCTCATCTGATTCGTATACAGTCAATATATCCCCAGCATCTCCCAAATCCAAATCTGCAAATGTCAAACGAATCTCACTCGCTCCACATGGTAATATCTGGAAATAGTCAATAGATGTTTTTCTGTTGTTAGCATAATCCAAAGTTGGTCCGTTATGGTCAAATAAACGGCCATACTTTGTGGTAGCCACTTTTTGTGGACCCATGTAGTTGTCTAGAGTTGGTAAACACTCAATGTATTTGTCTTTACAAACCGTTTTAGACCATGATCCACCATTATATCCATTGTAAGAAGTCAAACACACCTTGTGCATTCCTGTCTCAACTAATGTAAAGGTCGGGTTTTGAACCCCTGTTACCGCATCATCGCCCATACCTGTTGGTGAGAAAATTTCCCAAGACCAATCCGTTGGTCCATAGGTACTAAGGTCAAACAATTGAACATCGTAACCCAATTCAACCTCGTTATTATCTGCAATAAAATCAGCAACTGGACCTTGAGTAGGTGCAACTATACTTACTTGCTTGGTAGTAGAGTCTGCTAATCCGCAATAGTCCACCTTCATAAATACATCGTACTTACCAGCCGTACTCCAAGATGCTTTTCCTCGAGTAGAAGAAGCATCAATAACATTATCCGCTTGATCAAAATTCCAGTTGTAGCTAGCTCCTGAATTTGGATTTTTTGCAGAGAAAGTAACTGCAGAACCTTCCCAATTCGGACCTGTTGGTATAATAAAGTCTGCTACTGGTGTAGCACCTACTTTATAATTAACTTCAAGGTCAAAACAGTTTCCATATGTATTTACAGAACCACAACCCTGATTAGCAGTCATGCTAAAAGCGGTCATAGATCCCCTGAAACGCATGTAACTTGCTCCCCCTTTACTAAAACATGGTACTTTTACCTTGAAAGATTGCATCGAAGCTCCAATAGTATATTGAGCAGGATCAATTACGCACTCGTCTTTTTGGTAACTCATGTCTAGGTCAACATCTATCCAAACACCTGGACGTGTGTAATAACCTGACCATTCAGTTCCTGTGATTTCAATGGTAATTTCTTCACCAGCTGTTAAATCGAATGGTGTACCCTGGTTAAGGATTCCGCGATAAGTAGTCGCAGTGTTACACTGTAAACCACTAAAGGTTGCCAGTACTGTTCCTTGTGAATTTTTTACGGTGACGGCATCGATGTCACCACAATAACCATAAAGGTTACCGCAGCCATAAGCCATCGCGCCTGAGCAGATAGACTGAGACTGAACATTCGGAGTCGTAAAGAATCCAAATGCCATGGCCCCGTAAATCAGCGCTTTTTTAAACATAGTAATTGTTGATTTCATAGATATTCCTTTTTCGTTATATTTTATCTGTTAGGATGCAAGAAACGAAAAACGTTGCAGAAAATCCCTACCTAATAACAATACAATAAGGTACATTTGTAAACTTCTTACAATTCAGTGATTAATACCTCAAAAAACAATAACAGAACCTCACTTTTTTTCAATATGTTTTTTATATCTTTCAACGGCATTGTAAATTCCATTGGCAACATTCCATTGTCCAACTTCTGTTTTTAAGTATCCTCTATCTTCGGAATTTGTTAAAAAACCAGTCTCAATGAGTATTGATGGCATTGAGGTCTTCCAAAGCACCAAAAAACCCGCCTGCTTCACCCCTCTTGACCGTATTTCGGTGAGTTTGGAAGTTTCTTCCTCTACGTAAGAAGAAAGTCGAAGGCTTTGATTCAAATATGCGTTTTGGACTAGGGAGAAAATAATATGACTTTCAGGACTATTCGGATCAAATCCACCATACAAGTCATTATTTCTATAGTCTGACTCAAACGTAATTGCTGAATTCTCTCGTTTTGCTACGTTAAGGTTACCTTCCTCTTTATGCAATCCCATAAAATAGGTTTCACTTCCTTTTGCTCTATTGTCGTTATTTGCGTTACAATGAACAGAAATGAATAAATCGGCCCCTTGTTTATTTGCATAATTAGGTCTATCGGATAATTTCAAAGCTTTATCTGTGGTTCGAGTATACAATACTTTAACATCTGGCATTTTTTCGGATAGCAACTTTCCCACTTTAAGGACAACATCCAGAGTTACTTCCTTCTCCCAAATTTCATTTGCTCCATTACAACCAGGATCAGAACCTCCATGACCTGCATCAAGTACAATCGTTTTAACTTGATTAATATTCCTTTTTGGCATTTTTGCAGCAGGCATGGCAATCAATAACAAGAATGCCAGAACTATTGAACTCGTTATTTTCAAAAACCTAGGACTTTTAGTTACCTTATATCCGATATTTTGATTCATTTGTTTGATTCTATTTTGTACACTACAAAAACATTGCCGAATTTCGCGATTATTGTTCTTGAATGCTAAAACGCATCAATTTTACTATTCTAACCTTGTTGTGGATTTTAATGCCACGTATTGCTTTAACTCAAAGCGACACGGCTGAAGTGAGTACTTCAGATACGTTGTCCAAGCAAATGGACAGTATAAAAATCAATCCTATTAAGAAATCTGGTTTAATGAAAATTATAGAGTTCGAAGCTACAGATTCCATGGTGATGGATTTTAATGCTAAGCAAGCCTATTTATATAATAAGGCAAAAATTAATACTTCAGAAACCGAATTAGAATCATATTTCGTTCAGATTGATTTAAAAACCAAGGAATTATTCGCAAAAGGGACGAGAGATACAAATGATAATTATATCGACAAGCCAATTTTAGCTGATAAAGGAGAAAGATTCACGGCTGACAGCATGCGCTATAATAGCACATCTGGTAAAGGGAAAGTTTATGGTTTGCGCATGAAACAGGACCAAGCACATATTCATTTAGGTGCTGTTTTAAAACTAAAGGATGGCAGTTTCACGGGTAATAACGGTAAAATAACAACTTGTGATGCTGATGTTCCACATTTCTATCTGAATGCTCGTACAGTAAAAGTTATTCCTAACAATAAATCACTTTTTGGGCCAGCTAATTTAATAATTCAAGGCATACCCACACCCGTTGCGCTGCCTTTTGGACTTGCTCCTTTAAAGAAAGGTCAACGGGACGGTATCTTATTTCCAAGTTTAGGTTTCAATGCTGCAAACTCAAGTTTCTATCTTCAAAATTTTGGTTATTACATTGGATTAGGCCAATTTTCTGACCTTCAAATTAACTCTGATGCATATTTAAACGGAGATTTTCGACTAGGAGTTAATACTCAATATTATAAGAGATATAAGTTTAGAGGAACTCTAGCACTCCAATTTAGTAGATTTTCAAATGGTGCGGAAGAAACATCACCTAATTTTGGCTACAGTAATGATTTTTCAATTAGGTCTCAATTTAGTATAGATCCAAAAAATATTCCAGGTATTCGGTTATCAGGAAATATTAATATTGTAACATCCGGATTCAACCAAAGAAATAGTAGAGATATTAATAGCCTTTCAAATAATCAATTTACATCTAGTATTAATTTTGGTAAATCTTTTTTCAATAATAAATTAAATTTATCGATGGCTGCAAGGCACACCCAAAATACGTCCAATGGGGATTTTAGACTCGATCTACCAGCGGTTAACGTCGGAATTTCTAGTTTAACTCCATTTGCTTCAAAAACAGGTAGTAATAATAAATGGTACCAACAAATTCGATTAAGTTACAGCGGAAATTGGGATAATAAAATATATACAAAAGATACTATTATTTTCTCTGAAAGATACAAACAAGCCTTTGATGATTTTGCTTCAGGGCTAAGACATAATATTCCAATTAGTACTAATATAAAATTATTTAGTGGTATTTTAAATTTATCACCGAGTATAAATTATCGTGAAAACTGGCACTTAAAAGGTCAAAAAAAGGAATACGATGTAAATACCAATTCTGTTATCTCTAAAGATACAACTGGATTTTTTAGACAATATGCTTACAGCTTTTCAACTTCATTCAAAACTCAAATTTATGGTACTTTTACCAATCTTAATTGGGGCCGAATTGAGGCACTCAGGCATACTATAACTCCCACAATAAACTTATCTTATAGTCCAGAAATAAATCCGTTAGAGAAAGATTGGAATCGAACATACATTGATGGCGCTGGAAAACTTATTGAATACAGTTTATTTTCTTCAAGCCCAGTTGGTAATTTAGTACAAAACAAAAGTGGATTTTTGACATATGGACTCAATAATAACATTCAAGGCAAGCGCAAACCCCTAAATGACACAACGGGCAAACAGAAATCCGAAAAATTCAACATTATTGATCAACTCAATTTAAGTGGAAACTATAATTTATATGCCGACAGTTTAAACTTCTCCGATGTACGAGCGAGTTTCAATACTGTATTGTTTAAAGTATTAAGAATCAATTCAAGTGCAACATATAGCCCCTACTATAGAGATGCATCTGGTAGAACTTTAAATGAATTCTATTTCAATAGAAATGACGGATTATTGCGATTTAGAAATGCTAATTTGAATTTAAATGCTAGACTTTCTCCCGACATGTTCACAGAAAAAAAGAAAGACAATAAGCCTACGCAAAAAATAATAGAAGAGGAATCTGAGTTATATCAAATTTATCAGAATAAGGAAGCCTATTATGACTTCAATATACCATGGTCGCTTAATCTCGCCTACATGGTAAACTATAATAACGAATCTGCTTTGGCTGATAATAAAATCTCCACTAATCAAATTACATTTTCAGGTGATATTTCTATCACAAAAGGTTGGAAAATCGCATTCCAATCCGGTTATGATTTAAGAAGTAAAATGGTAGCTGGTTCTCAGTTTTCTGTTGTAAGAAATTTGCATTGCTGGCAATTAGAATTTAGTTGGGTACCCACTGGATATGGTAAGCAATGGATTTTCACCTTAAGGCCTGTAAGCAGACTATTGCAAGATTTAAAATTAAATAAAAGAGTTTATTCTAATCCCGCATTAATGTGATAAATAAACTAATCAAAATATCAATATTTTATATATTATCAACGAGTACGTTTGATTTATTTGCGCAAGAGCCTGATTTACCTAATCCCAAATTTCAACTAAAATATTTTCTCGATCATAATGAATACCCGTCAAGGGGTATTCGCCTCTATGATACTACTAATCCATTGAGTAAATTCCTATCGGAAAACTACGTAGACCCAACTTCACATTCAACTATTTTGGATATTTGGGAACAATGGGGCTACGACACAATAAGAACCGTGGCAAAGAAATTTGCACTCAACCCATTCTTTATATTGAACCACGAAATAACCAATTTTGAATATAGAGAATTTATAACTGACACAAGCATAGGTTTTTTCAAAAACCACGGCGTCACAAGAAAATATGTTTATCCTGATACTACAGTTTGGGAACATGGTGACGAGGAAGATCAACAACCAACGTACAAGGATTATTATTTCCAACACACGGCATATAATAATTTCCCGGTTGTTGGAGTTGGACTATATCAGGCACAACAATTTTGCAAATGGAAAGAATTACAGCTCAACCTTTTATATAACGAGTTTATCCCAAAAGGGTATAAATTAGTTGTTGAAATACCTACAGATGCTGAATTCATGTTAGCGCAAATTGAGCATTGCTATGCAGATAGTTCTGTGCTTAAAACACTACCGAAAAAAGATGGGGTGCATCGCTTTGACTTGTTACAATCTGAAGATGATGAAATAATCTGCTTTAATTACTTAAAGACTCATCCCTTGATCAATTTTAAAACTCAACGAACTGAAAGATTACTTAATCTCAAAAAATTCGAATCAAAAAGATATAATATCTTAGAATCTCAATCAGGACCGGGCCCTGTCAAACATATATTTGGAAATGTTGCGGAATGGACTTCAACCAAAGCAATGGGGCACCTTTATAATGATGTAGAATGGTACATCACCTTGAAAAAAAGCATTGTAATGAATTTAGATATTCCTTACACCGAAGAAGATCTCTCCGGATACTTACATGGAAAAAATAACCTTGATAAATACTTCGCCGTAAAAGGAGGTAGTTGGACAGATGATTTCTTTTACCTTGATCCTTGTAGTGTTAAGTTCAAACGGGGAGACTATAAATCAAAGGATATTGGTTTTAGAACCGTAATCAGGATAATTCCAGAAAATTGGAAATAAAACTCCATAATGTGTAAAAGTCATCGGTCGAAAATAAAGTTAAGAAATTATCATTTTTTAGTAAATGTATTTTTGACACTTATTAGTTTTTTTGCTAAATTGCCGCCTGAAAATTTATAGATTATGCAAATTAACTACCATAAGATCAGAAATTTGTGTTTGTCGTTATTGGGTTTAACCTTTGTGTTTCCTATTGGAGCACAAACGAATTCTGACACTGCACAAGGTCCTGATGATGTGGAGAGAGTTGGGGACGTCGTGATTATTGGTTACGGTAGCCAAAATCGAAGAAATGTCGTTGGATCAATCTCCACTGTAAACGGAAAAGAAATTACCGAGTTACCAACCCAAAGTTTTGAAGCTTCTTTACAAGGTAAGGCTTCGGGAGTTCAAGTAATTGTTGGAAGTGGAATGGCCGGTTCTGCCTCATTAATTCGTATTCGTGGTGCTGCGTCTATTTCGGCAGCAGGTGATCCGCTATACGTGATTGATGGTATACCGATTACTCAAGATTACTTTTTAAATCGCTCAAATGGATACAATTATGGTGGTGGATTCGCAAATAACCCATTGGCCAGTATTAATCCTGAAGACATCGAAAATATCGAAATTTTAAAGGATGCGGCAGCAACAAGTATTTATGGTTCTCGTGGTGCTAATGGTGTAATTTTAATCACCACAAAACGCGCCAAGAAAAATGGTCTTAAGTTCGATGTTTCTACTCGATTTGGCATTGGGGTTCCTACGAAACGTCCGGATATGCTTAGCGGAGATGAGTGGCTTCAGCTTTACGAAGAAGCATGGTATAACGACGGAAATGTAGGCAAGCCAGATCTTGGTGCTATTGGAATTCGTTTAGATTGGGATGATGTACAAGGTGTAAATACCGATTGGATTGACCAAATGATTGGCGTTGGAACAAAGCAGAATTACAGTATAGGAACTAATTACAAGAACAACTGGATTGCTATTAAAGACATTTCAACTTACGACAATAATGGTTCTTACATAAAAGGAAATTCATATGAACGTTTGAGTCACCGTTTAAATGCAGATATACGTCCAATGAAAGATTTAAATATCCAATTATCTCTCTCATTGTCAAGAGGTACCAATAATCGTGTTGATGCGGCATGGGCTGGTGGATTGGGTTCTGCCATGAGTACTATGTTGAATATATATCCCTTAGATCCGATATACGATTCTACTTCTAGTTCTTACTTATCTCCATTGGGATTACATACTATTCGTGATTTAAAGAATTGGAGATCTATCGAAGTCAGAACTATTAATAATGCGAGTGCTTCATATCGTATTAATCCTGAATTATCAATAAATGCAAGTGCGAGTATGGATTATATGGATTACAATGAGTATTTGTATGAACCATCAAAACTCATCACGTATTACTCCCCTACATATGCTCAAAATGGAAATGCAAAGTGGTGGCCTCGATGGACTAGGAATTATAACTATTTTGTTACTGCAGATTGGAATAAGAAATTATCCGATCAACACAGTATTAGCTTAATGTTAGGTAACGAATATCAAAACTCGTATTCAGAAAGTAAATACGTAGAAAACTTTGATGCTATGGGTCCAATTGATGAAACCCCAATTCCAGATACTGCATTGGTAAGCCGTTACAATACTCCTTATGAATGGGCGTTTTTAAGTTTCTTTGGACGTTTCAATTACAACTACGGTGGAAAATTAAACGTACAATTGACCTCGCGCTGGGATGGAAGCAGTCGTTTTGGTAGCAACAATAGATACGGTTTCTTCCCTGCTGCA
>JAURNR010000020.1 GCA_030830065.1 Bacteroidota bacterium
AGGATTCTGCTTCAATATCTAACTCACTGCTAAAACCTGTTGAATTACCAAGCAAAAGGAGAAAAGGAAGGCCAGTAATTCGCGATAAAAGTTTCCAGCATATAAGCCGTATTCGAAACAAAAATGAAGGAATGAGTTTTGCTGTCGACAGAGATACAACTTTACGTGATTTTTACTATTATTACGATGCTGAAAAAGATACTTTTAGGAATCGTACAGTAAATCATCATCATAAAAATCCATACAATAATCTCGAAGTACCTGGAAAATCAGACCTAGATAATTTGAATAACACATACTTCTACAAGCTGAATTTTTCAAATATTGGAGGTGCAGTTTCACCTGTTATTATTCAATGGAATTATTCTGATTCTACTTCAAAAGTTGATTATATATCAGCCTATATTTGGAGAAAAAACGAGTCTGAATTCACCAAATCTTTTGGTCATCCAAAGAAAGTTCAAAGCATTGTGATTGATCCGTATAAAGAGACTGCAGATATTGATGAAAGCAACCAAATGTGGACTCTAGATTCATACTCAGACGAACAGACTAAAGGCGTACATTCTCGATTTGACATATTTAAAATCAAGCAATTAAGCCGTGAAGAATCAAACCCTATGAAAAGGGCAAATAGCAAATAGTCTATTTCCACGGAATATTATCTGCAGGAATAAATTCAGAGATTTCTAGTGGCAATGATTCCTTTATTGACTTTGCCAATAGTGTTACAAGTTTGTTTTTCCTAAAAAATGCATGAGAAACTATGCTTATTTCTCTTGAAGGGCAAGGTTTTACAAATGGTTTAATAAACCGAACGTCATCTTCTAATCTTGCGGCAAGTGCGGGGATAATAGTGTATCCCGAATCATATCGGATAACATTTTTTAATGTTTCTAATGACGAACCTTTTAATACCACATTTTGGGATTTGTTTTTATCCTTCCAATTGCACAATGAAATTACTTGGTCCCTCAAACAATGTCCTTGATCAAGCAACCATAATTTGTTTGAATCTATGTCAGTTTTATCAATTTCTTTCAACTGCATAATTTCCTCGTCTGGCCTACCATAAAGTAAAAATGGCTCGTTGTAAATAGGGAATTCATTTACATAATGTTCCGCAGTTGGTGTGGCCATGATACCAATATCAACATTACCTGTCCTTAACTCACGCAAAATATCTTCACTTTGCATTTCTGCTATTTCTAACTTAATATTCGGATGAGATTTACTAAAGTTCCTTAAAAACAATGGAATTAGGTATGGGGCAACAGTTGGAATTATTGCTAATTTATAAATACCATCTACGAGCTCATTCTCACGATTAACACTTTGCTCAAACTCATCAACTTTTCTCAAAATTTCCTTTGCATGAATATACAATTCGGAACCAATATCAGTAGGTATTACGGGTGTTTTGCTCCTATCAAATAATGCAACTCCAAGTTTATCTTCTAATTTTTGCAGTTGCAGAGTAAGCGTAGGCTGAGCTACATTAGCTTGTCTTGCTGCCCGGGAAAAATGCCTTAACTCAAAAACTGCTACAAAATATTTAATCTGTTGAAGTGTCATAGATTTCAAAAATAATACCATTATCATATTTATAGATGCAATTAAATATTTGAAAAATTCTACGTTAACACTTTTTTTGAATGTAACTTCGCAGCGCTCGTAAGGGATACCCTCGGTTTAATAATGAGAAAACAGAAATCTTTTAGTAAAAAAATCTTACAATACTCCATTTATCTGTATCGAAGATTTATACTTCCACTAAAAGATTTAGATCTCCCCAACACAAAATGGAAACTTAGTGTATTGAGTGCACTCCCCTTTTGGGTTGCCTCTTTTTTAGTCGGACTAATTTCAGTTTTATATGCTAGTCTCTTCGGCTGGGCAGAGGAAATTTACTTTTGGTTGCTAGAAACGATTTCCTATTGGATGTTCCCAATATCTGCGGCATTTTTTATAGGTGGATGGTATATTGTTCATAGATTCTCTCCTTATGCTAGTGGTTCTGGTATTCCTCAAGTAGTAGCATCTTTAGAATTAATTCAACATAAAAGAAGTTCAAGAATTATACAACTATTAAGTTTCCCAATTATACTAGTTAAAATTGCTTCAAGTATGCTTATGGCATTAGGAGGAGCGGTAATTGGCAGAGAGGGCCCAACTATACAAATTGCAGGTGCAGTATTTAAAAAAACCTATGATTTCCTGCCAAAATGGTGGCCGCGAATATCTCCCAAAAATATGATAATGACAGGTGCGGCGGCTGGATTAGCGGCGGCATTCAACACTCCTTTGGGAGGATTAGTATTTGCCATTGAGGAACTCACAAGAACACATATTAGCAATTTTAAAAATAGCATTTTCATAGGAGTAGTTATTGCTGGTATCACGGCCCATAGTATTGTTGGAAGTTATCTTTATCTAGGTTATCCAGTAGCGGTAAATATTTCTTATGCCATGGTTTTTGCGGTTATACTTTCATCTTTATTCACAGGAGGTTTTGCCGGCTTGTATACTAAATTAACCATAAAAGTCATGGAATGGCGTCAAACTTTAAATATCAAGAAGCGCGTACTGTTTCTAGTTTTTGGATCTGCTTTTATTACAGCGATGGCTTTATATTTTGATCATAAAATAGCTTGTGGAGGTCATGAACTCATCATCACATCATTATTTTCTCAAAACAAATACTCAGAATGGTATGTTCCGTTTGGCAAGTTTATTGGCAGCTCAATAAGTTTTGTTTCGGGTGCAGCTGGAGGAGTTTTTGCACCGGCTCTAAGTGTGGGAGCTTCGATATCAGGATTCTTTTCTGGAGTTTTAGAATTAAGTGGAGACAACACCAATTTATTGGTAATGACCGGTATGGTAGCTTTCCTTACTGGAATTACAAGAAGCCCATTCACATCGGCAATACTGGTTCTAGAAATGACGGATAGACACAATTTGATCTTCTTTTTTATGTTGGCCGCAGTAATGGGGAATATTGCTGCAAGAAGCCTTCATAGAAAGCCTCTATACGAATACATAAAGGAAAGTATCCTTCGAAATATCAAAAAATAAAAAAGGGAGCAATGCTCCCTTTTAATAACTATAAGTTAATTGTTTATTAGAAAAAATAATAGTGCAATCCAAAACCAATTTGCAACATTGTAAATGCCTCTGGTTGGGTTGCAGTACTTGGAGCATCAAAAGAATTAGCTCCAAAACCTAATTCAACATGTGCTCCTAAATTGTCTAGCCAATGTGGGAAAGCTTCTATTCCAACACCTAATGCCCACCCTAGTTTATTATTGGCTACAATGGCATTATTATTAGCCACATCAGTTCTTTCACCAAGCATTACACCTGCTCCACCGTAAACATATGGGAATAACATCGGATCACAGAATTTTCTCGGCTTCACAAAACGCCAGGATACACGACCGCCGTAATAGGGCGCTCCATAACCGTAAATTGAATTACCTTCAGTTAAAACAGCAACTGGAGCGGCTAAAGCCTGGACTTGCAATTGTGGTGTAATTCCAACCTTTATACTCAACGCAGGAACAGGTAGGGTCATGTTAAAACCGAGACCTGTATTTCTATTTCCGTCTTGAGCCTTCAGGCCCACTAAAGCAGATGATGCTAACAGAATTAATAAAAATATCTTCTTCATAATTCAAACCAAAAATAAAACTATTTTTTGAATCTCCTATTATTATTTATTGTCCTTGACCTAATGAAAACGAATCAACACCATCAAAAGCGTAAAGGTTCTCTGTTTTTATTACATCTATACCGTGCTCAATAGCCAGGTTCATTAACCTCGGGATATCTGAATTAGAAATTTTTCCGTTTGCTGTAGGTTTATATCTACATCGCCAGTGATCGGTACAGAATGTTTCTTCAAACCCACCAGGCCAAACTTTAATTCCACGATTTGTGATCATCGACAAAGCAATGTTTTCATCATCCAACGGACTAAGCATAGCCGCTAATTCGTTGGCATCTGTTCCATTCCAATGCACAAATAAATCAACTCCTTTGAGTTCTTTATTCATAGTTGCTTTCTTCACATATTTTGGCAAATTAAAAACTGCATCCTTCTTGTAAGAAACCCCTTTTAAAGTACTCGGCATAGAACCTAAATTAGCAATGACTGCTTGCGTAAATTCTTTAGTATTTGCCAATGTTTTACTAACACCCTCTTTAAAGATGTCTGCAGTATGGATTCCATCTTCAAGTGTTTTTAACCATGCGTTTTGAATTTTCTCAGCACTTTCAGTTTCCCCTAAATGGTTCAACATCATAACTGCACCTTGTAATAATCCTGAAGGGTTAGCAATTCCCTGTCCCGCAATCATTGGAGCAGAACCGTGAATTGCTTCGAACATTGCACAAGTCTCTCCAATATTGGCCGAACCACCTAAACCAACAGAACCTGTAATTTGAGCGGCAATATCAGAAACAACATCACCGTATAAGTTTGGCATTACAATAACATCGAATACATCTGGATGATCAGCAACCTTAGCAGCGCCTATATCGATAATCCAATGTTCATTCTCAATCTCAGGATACTCTGCAGCAATTTCATCAAAGATTTTATGGAACAACCCATCGGTTTGTTTCATAATATTGTCTTTAGTGAAGCATGTTACCTTTTTTCTACCGTAAACTTTAGCATATTCAAATGCATAACGTATTATTTTTTCTGAACCAGGTCTAGAAATCAACTTTAAACATTGAATAACCTCATCGGTTTGTTGGTGCTCAATTCCTGCGTATAAATCCTCCTCATTCTCACGGATAATTACTAAATCCATTGTAGGATGGTTAGTTTTCACATAAGGATGATAGCTAACACAAGGACGAATATTTGCATATAAGCCCAGTGCTTTTCTCATACTCACATTTAAACTTTTGTATCCTCCACCCTGGGGTGTAGTAATTGGCGCTTTCAGGAAGACTTTATTCTGACGGATGCTATCCCAAGCAGAATTAGAAATACCTGAAGTATTTCCTGACAAGTATACTTTTTCGCCTACTTGAATTTCATCTATTTCTATGTTTGCTCCGGATGCTGAAAGAATTTCTAAGGTTGCATCCATTATTTCTGGGCCAATTCCATCTCCTTTGGCTACCGTAATTCTGTGCTTATTCATCGTCTCTTTGCGAGCGCAAATGTCGTATTTAATATATACTATAAAAAATAGTTATTGAATTTTTCTACAAAAATTTTGAGTCAAAAGTGATAATTCAATACAAAATTATATTGTGTTAAATTCACTTTGTTAAATACTAAAGACTCTGAAAAAGATTCTGTGTCCCATCCTTTTTTATAAGCTATTAAAACCTGTGCTTCTAAACCTTTCCAAACACCTTCAAAATCATGCCTTAAATCAAGGTTCACCTGAGAATAATCCGGCATTGCATATTTATTTAAAAACACATTTTCAACGCTTGGCAGATTAAAATGTCCTAGAGAAAAGGAAACAGAACTATGTTCTGCAGGGAGCTTATGGGTTACCTTTAACATAATGGCATGCACATCACCTAATCCCTCATTTCTTTCACGAGGCATAAACGTGTAAAAAGGATCCCTTCCCCATTCTCTTGGCATTAAATATCTTCCGTCTTTTGTAATTCTTGTATATGCAACTCTAGTATCCCAATTAGGAGTTTTATATCCTAATCGAAATGAACCTACCATTGATTTGTGACCCTCTGGTACATATTTAAATGAATCATTTTCATTACCTCCGTTACCAATTGCTTGCTGTTGAATTCCTTGCAACCCTAAATAGATTTGGTTTTTCCCAATTGACTTTCTCAAATCAAATTGTAAAAGATTGGAATTTAATAGGTTATCAACCCAGAAGGTCCAAGCATGTATTTTACTTTCTCCTATACTTCTGTGCAGTCCTAACATCGCCACCCAATGACTTTCCGTATTACCTGAATATCTGGATGAACCACCATTAATATCTCTACCCGAACCGTATAATCCTATGGATTCCCCAACATCATACCATCGAACGGTACTTCTTGGAGACATATCCCATAAATACCCACCTTCAATTTGTGTTTTCTCTAGTTCATTTGAACGAAACAAAAGCCCTTCCACACCGGTTGGACGCATTCTACCGTCCTGTAAGTTAATAAAAGGAGTATTTATAAGTTGGCGACCTAAAATAAGATTTGAATTATCGGAAAAATTATACTTCAAGTAAAATTCCTCCAACCTATCAAGATCTTTACGATTGTATGGGTTTTCTAAATCAAACAATCCTAACTCATATCTGCTTCCAGAATTCCCTAACGTATCTTTTATGCCCAAATCTGATGATTGGATATTAAAAATGAAAAATCCTGAAACTGCAAACTGAAACCCATGATATGGCGCTGTTTCAAAACGAATACCGCCACCACCTGCTTGTGCGAAATAATCAGTTAGGCCTGGTTGATTGTCAGTAAACATTAAATAATGCCTAAAATGACCTTGCAATACACCATAATGAAATGCCTTACTTATTGCACCTGTATCATAAAACTTTTTAGTTTTACCTTTCCACATCTTGGGTTTATCTAATACTTCCTGATGCTGCGCATTTAATTCAATGATTTGATAAGAAAGAAAAAATACTGTAAGAACTATTATTAAATATCTTCCCATAATCAGCGGCAAATAAACTAATTACCAATTCAATTCTGAGTAACAAAAATCACATTTATATTATTCAGAGGATTTACTACATTTGATTTATGAAAGCATTTTGGGATGAATGTTATAAAAATGAGGAGTTCGCTTATGGTACTGAACCCAATCAGTTCTTTAAATTCCAACTTAAAAAGGTACCAGAAGGGTCTAAAATATTATTTCCGGCAGATGGTGAAGGACGAAACTCAGTGTATGCTGCTACTCAAAACATGAATTCGGTTGCTTTTGATATCAGCACATCGGGAAGAGAAAAGGCATATAAACTTGCCAAAACTTATAATGTAAATATTGATTATCAGGTAGGAAGCTTTGATGAAATCAAATTTGAGGATAAATCTTTTGATGGAATTGTATTTTCTTACACGCATTTCCCGAAAGGAGTTAAAGACTCTTTCTTTCAAAAGATGATGTCCAAACTAAAAACAAATGGATGGATAATTTTTGAATGTTTTAGTGTAAAAAACATCCCACTGCGCGAGCAAAACCCAAAAATTGGAGGCCCTTTGGAAGAAGAATTGCTTTACACAATTGATGAGTTAGAAAAACTCATTGGAAAAGAAGCAAAAATTTGGGAAGAATTAACTGAACTTAACGAGGGACTTTATCATGTTGGCAAAGGATGTGTAATACGAGCAATCAAGGGATTACCGAACGATCAATAAAGAATTAGATGGCCATGGGTACTTCCATGGTGAGGATTTGACTATTCTCTAATCCTTCATATTTTAGCACACCTTCTACCGACCATAAACCTAAACCATCTCTTTTGTTTAACTCATTATCATCTACTTTAATCTTGCCGTTTAATAAGAAAGTGTAAAGACCATTACGAGGATCTTTCATGTTGTACTCAATCGATTTTCCTTTTTCTAAATCAGCCAAATTAAACCATGCATTTTGGTGAATCCATACACCCTCATCTTCAGGATACGGAGATAAAATTTGTTGGAATTTATTGTGTCTATCTGAATCTTTTAAAGTGATTTGATCATAGCGGGGAGTAACATTTTTCTTGTTTGGAAAAACCCAAATTTGCAAAAATCGGACCTCTGAATTTTTATTTCGGTTGTATTCGCTATGAGTTATTCCAGTACCTGCACTCATTACCTGGATATCACCATTTTTAATTACCGATACATTGCCCATGCTATCTTTATGCTCTAAATCACCTTCAAGAGGAATAGAGATTATTTCCATATTGTCGTGCGGATGTGTACCAAAACCCATTCCAGCTGCAACTCTATCATCATTCAAAACACGGAGTACTCCAAAATGCATTCTTTCAGGATTGTAATAATTAGCAAAACTGAAGGTGTGATGTGTATCAAGCCACCCGTGGTTTGCATGTCCACGTGTTTCCGCACGATGTATAATTGAATTCATTGTCCTTTCTTTTTCTTTATTTGGAATATGATTAAACCCAATATGCTTTTGATTTATTGGTTTAAGTTCGTCGATATTATTATCAATCACAGCAGATCTAATCACTGCCGGTCCCGCTCCTGCAACCAATAATGAATTTTTGATGAATTTTTTCCTGTCCATGATTTAATATTTGTTTTAACAAATTTAATTAGTTTTTTGTTTGGGATTGTAATTCATCAATACAATTTGATACGCATTTTTGATTTTTATGACCATTTGAAGTTTTAATTCAACCTATCTATAAAACAAAAAAGGCCGAGCATGCTCGGCCTTTTTAATATTAGATCTTATTTAAATTAACGTCCTAATCTGTAGAAAGAAACGTTGTAACCAGTACGGCTATCTCCACGGAAAGTGATTTGAGCATCTACGCTCTGTCCACCTGCCT
>JAURNR010000021.1 GCA_030830065.1 Bacteroidota bacterium
AGAACCGTAAACTAATGCCTCAATAGAGCTTTTTTTGTACTCGTTATTTTCTACTTCTAAAAATACTGCTACGCTCATATTAGATAACTTTTAAATCGTTCTTTAAGATGTTAATTAATACTTCTGCATTGTCTGCATCAATCATTTTTACTCCAGACTTAGGTGCAGGAGATTCAAATGAAGAGATATTGCTGTATTCAGCTGCGCCAGAAGCTTCTACCACATTTAATGGCTTTGTTCTCGCTGCCATAATGCCTCTCATATTCGGAATTCTTGGTTCGCACAAGTCTTTTTGGGCAGATGCAACGCAAGGAGTAGGACAGCTTACTGTTTCTCTTCCTCCGTCAATATCGCGAGTCATGGTGCAAGTTCTATCTGCATATTGGATTTCAGTTACTACGTTAACAGAAGGAATCCCTAATTCAGCAGCTAGAAGTCCACAAACTGCGCCACCGTTAAAATCAATACTTTCTCTTCCAGTTAATATTAAATCGTATCCAGTAGCATGTTGTGCAATTTCATGAGCAACAAACTGAGCATCATGAGCAATTGAATCTACTCTAATTGCTTCATTCACTCCCATACTTAGAGCCTTACGAATGCTTGGGTCATTTTCTGCAGGACCCACATGAATTGCGGTAACACTCCCATTATTAGCTTCTGCAATTTCCAATCCCTTGGTAATTGCCAATTCATCGTAGGGATTAATAATGAACTGTACTCCGTCTTTTTGTAATTCAGTATTATCAGAGTTGAACTGAATTTTTGTCGTTGTATCTGGAACGACACTCATGCACACTAATACTTTCATGAATCTCGAAATTTACTGCAAAACTACAAAAAAATACACCAATTATTCTCTTGATTAAGCATTTGCTTGTTACTTTCGCAACATGTCGAAATTTCACTTCATTGCAATTGGCGGCGCTATTATGCATAACTTGTCTTTAGAACTCTTGGCACAAGGACATTTTGTTACGGGTAGCGATGATGAAATTTTCGACCCTGCCTTATCCCGTTTGGAGGATGCTGGTATACTTCCTCAAGAAATGGGTTGGTTCCCGCAGAAGTTAAATTCGGATATTGATATTGTTATTCTGGGGATGCATGCACGGCCGGATAATCCTGAATTGCTCAAAGCACAGGAATTGGGGTTAAAGGTGATGTCTTTCCCTGAATATATCGCCGAACATTCCAAAGATAAAACGAGGGTGGTAATTGCGGGTAGCCATGGAAAAACAACTTCTACAGCAATGCTTATGCATATTTTGGAGCACGATCACATTCAGTTTGATTATGTGGTAGGATCTCAAATTGCGGGGTATGAGCGCATGGTAAAACTGAGTGATGCTCCGATAATTATTATTGAGGGGGATGAATATTTATCTTCTCCTATTGATAGTCGTTCTAAGTTTTTGCATTACAAGCCTAATTACGCAATGATCACGGGAATTGCATGGGATCATATTAATGTATTTCCCACTTTTGAATTGTATAAAAATACCTTCCATAGTTTTATTGAATCAGTATCTGAAAAGTGTTTCTTTTTTAAGGATGATGAGTTGTATGATGAATTTTACGGTAAGCATTCCGAAGTGATTCTACCATACACGGCCCAGCCTTGGAATATTCAAAATGACGGTGTCAATGTATCGCTTGGTAATTTTAAAATATCCCTTCCTTTTTTTGGAGAGCATAACGTACAAAATGCCACTGGGGCGGTCTCTTTGGCTGTTCAATTAGGTATTGAAGAACGCGATGCATGGGAATCGCTGAGTAGTTTTCCTGGAACGGCTCGCAGGTTGGAGTTGACAGGCGAAGCAAAAAATTTAAAAGTATTTAGAGATTTTGCTCACGCACCGAGTAAAGTAAGGGCAACTGTAAACGCAGTGGCGGATCAATTTCCAGATTCTAAAACCATTGCAATTTTGGAGCTTCATACCTTTTCAAGTTTGAATCCTGAGTTTATGGCTCAATATGCACAAACTATGAATAATGCTGATCATTCCATGGTTCTTTTTAATCCTCATGTTTTTGAGCAGAAAAAAATGGAAATACCCACTCGAGAAACGGTGGGATTTAGAATTGGAGTTACTGCCTTTGATAATTTTAATGATTTATCCAACTATTTAGATAAGCTCATCCTCGGCAGCGAAAAGAAGGTGTTACTCTTGATGAGTTCCGGACCAGGTTTAAAATCCTTGGAGAATAAATTTACAAGCTAAGGTTTATTAATAAAATGTTCATAAACCCCTTGTTTATGAGCCTACCTTTGCAGCATGTCCTCAGTTTCTGAATTGCCAGTAGTCGCTCGTCAGGTACGTCGCGATATTTTACGTATGGTTCACGCTGTAAATAGCGGCCACCCAGGAGGTTCTCTTGGATGTGCAGACTACCTTACTAGTCTGTATTTTGAATATATGAAGCACGATCCCCAGAATTTTTCTGGAGACGGTAAAGGTCAAGATGTTTTTGTAATGAGTAATGGGCATATTTCGCCTGTTTTCTATTCAGTTTTGGCCCGTTCTGGGTATTTTGAAGTTTCGGAATTGGCAACTTTCAGGAAAATTAATACGCGTTTACAGGGTCATCCTACTACGCATGAAGGTTTACCTGGAGTACGCGTAGCTACCGGATCATTAGGGCAAGGTTTAAGCGTTGCTACAGGTTTTGCTTTAGAGAAAAAGTTAGATAATGATTCAAGTACCGTATGGGTATTAACTGGAGATGGTGAGTTACAAGAAGGACAAGTTTGGGAAGCAGTAATGTTTGCAGCTCATAATAAGGTAGATAATATGATTGTAGCGGTAGATTTTAATCAACAGCAAATCGATGGCTCTACCGGAGACGTAATGGGAATTACAGAGCTTAAATCTAAATTTTTAGCATTTGGTTGGGATGTTTTGGAGATGGATGGTAATAATTACGATAGTATACATCAAGTAGTTCCTCAGGCTCAATCTAAATTGGGCGGTGGTAAGCCAATTATTATTATCATGAAGACAGAAATGGGACAAGGGGTAGACTTTATGATGGGTACTCATGCATGGCATGGAAAAGCTCCAAATGATGATCAATTGGCAGATGCTTTAAACCAGCTATCCGAAACTCCTTACGGAGATTATTAAAAATTGTATCTTTACCCTATGAGAGCATTTCTTATTATTGGTTTGGCTTTGCTTTTCTCTGTTAAGAGCACTGCACAAATACCTTATGCTTTTCCGGGTAAAAAAACACGCATATTGTTTTTAGTAGATGGAAGTGGCAGTATGCTTACTCCCATGACCAAAGGCAGTCGTTGGGAAGTTGCCGGTGAATTAATTACGAAAATAGTAGATAGCCTTCGTAGTATTAATGATGTTGAAATAGGTCTTCGTGTTTTCGGACACACCAAAAGGAATATTCTTCAAGATTGTAATGATACTAAGTTGGAAATTCCATTCGGCCCGTACAATCACAAAATGTTCCGCGGAAAGATGAGGTCAATTCGTCCGTTAGGATATACATCTATCACTCAATCATTATTGGCAACGGAACAAGATTTTCCAGCAGATGATAATGCCCGTAACGTGGTCATTTTAGTAACAGACGGAGTAGAAGAATGTCCAGGTGATCCTTGTGAAGTCAGCAAATTATTACAAGAAAAAGGCATCATTTTGCGTCCGTTTATTGTGGGACTTGGTACTGATGCAAATGCATTCAAAAAGATTTACTCTTGTGCCGGGAAATACTATAATGCGGAAACAGCGCCTGAATTCAATAAGATAATGGGAGTGATTATCTCACAGGTATTAAATAATACTTCAGCCCAAATTAACTTGTTAGATGAACAAGGAAGGCCTACAGAAACAGATGCTGCAGTAACTTTTTTTGATAGAACAAGTGGTGAAAGGGTAGAGCATTTTATGCATACAATGAATGGTCGTGGCTTGCCAGATACCATTTACTTAGATCCCATGCGTCAGTATGATATGTTGGTGCATACATTGCCTCCAATACGTAAAGAAAATATTAGTTTAATTGGTGGGATGCATAATACAATCGCAGTTGACGCTGCACGAGGAGATTTGTATTTGAAAATTTCAGGCAATATGGCTTATCCCTGGTTGAAGGCAATTGTTAAAAAGAAAGGCGATTGTGAAGTGTTATACGATCAGTCTTTTAATAGACCACAACGATACTTAACAGGTTTTTACGATGTGGAAGTATTAACCACACCTCGAATGGTATTTAAGAATATCAATATTTCCCAAAATAATACTACTACATTGGATGTCCCCGGTCCTGGCTTATTACAACTATCGCTTCGAAGCGATGTTAAGGGATCCTTATTCCTACAAAAAGAAGATAATTCATATGAATGGGTGGCTGACCTGCCAGAAAATAGAGGAAATCACGATCTATATTTCCAACCAGGAAATTACGAGGTCGTTTATCGTAAAAAGGGTGAAACCCGAACTTTATACAGTAAGAAAACTATTATTTCTATAAAATCAGGATTAAATACAAAATTGGCAATATAAATGAAATCATTTGAAGTAACCGGAAAGAAAGACACTCGAAGCGGCTTTGGCGCTGGACTATTGGAACTAGGTAAAAGTAATGCTGATGTGGTGGCAATGTGTGCCGATCTTACCGGATCATTAACCATGCACCATTTTGAAAAGGAATTCCCTAATAGATTTTTTCAAGCGGGGATTGCAGAAGCAAACATGATGGGTGTAGCAGCAGGAATGGCATTAGCGGGTAAAATTCCTTTTACAGGAACCTTTGCAAACTTCTCTACTGGTCGTGTGTACGATCAAATACGCCAGAGTATTGCCTACAGCGGAGCAAATGTTAAAATCTGTGCATCACATGCTGGGCTCACCTTAGGTGAAGATGGTGCAACACACCAAATACTTGAAGATATTGGATTAATGAAAATGTTGCCAGGAATGACAGTGATTAATCCTTGCGATTATAATCAAACCAAGCAAGCGACTATTGCGATTGCTGAGCATCAAGGTCCAGTATATTTGCGATTTGGAAGACCCAAGTGGCCCGTTTTTATACCAGAAGATGCAAAGTTTGAAATTGGTAAAGCATTGATGATAAGCCCAGGTACCGACGTTAGTATTTTCGCCACTGGACATATGGTTTGGAAGGCTATTGAAGCTGGAATTGAACTTGAGAAGATGGGAATAAGCGCTGAGGTTATTAATATTCACACAATAAAGCCATTGGATGCGCAAGCAATTATCGAGTCTGTTTCTAAAACAGGTTGTGCAGTAAGTGCCGAAGAACATCAGATGAACGGTGGGTTAGGAGATTCAATTGCTCAGGTGTTGAGTAGAAATCTTCCAAGTCCTTTAGAGATGGTCGCGGTGAACGATTCATTTGGAGAAAGCGGAACTCCCGATGAGTTGTTGGTGAAATACGGTTTGGATACTCCAAATATTATTGAGGCGGCGAAAAAATCGATTGCTAGAAAATCAAACTAAATAGTATTTCAATTGTTGGGATTAAAAGCTCCCAAAATGCATATTTCGAATGAATACTAGAGATATTATCCAACGACTTCTGGAATCGGAAGTCACCAAGGATTACTTAAAATCTCTTAATTCAAAATCCTCGCTTTATTTACACGGATTGTGTGGAGCATCTGCTTCATTACAAGTTTCCCTTTCTTTTGCTGCAAATCAACGGTCCATTTTGGTATGCTTGAGTAATAAAGAAGAGGCTCAATACTTTAAATCAGATCTAGAAAACTGGTTAACAGGACAGACCATTCACTTTCTTCCCAGTTCATATTTAAAAGCCTTTTCCACATCACGAGAGCACACTATGGGAGTTCAGGAAAGATTGGAAACTTTGAGTGCCTTAAGAAAGAACGACCAACGCATTATTGTAACTCACACTGAAGCTTTAGCTGAATTAGTAGTAGATGAGGAACAATTAAGTAGCAATACTTTTGAGATTTTTAAAGGGCAAAATTTAGACATAGATTTTCTTTCAGAGTTTCTCTATGAAAATGGTTTTGAGCGTGAAGATTTTGTTTTTGAACCGGGTCAATTCAGTATTAGAGGTGGTATAATAGATTTATTTTCCTTTGCTCACGAGGAGCCGTTCAGAATGGAATTAGATGGAGATATTATTGAAAGCATTCGATCTTTTGATGTAAATACTCAGCGTTCTACCAAGGAAATGGCTCAATTTTCATTGGTGCCCAAGCTTTCTGGAGGAGAAGGAAATCGCAGTACAGAAAAGATTCCCGTATTTAATTATCTGAATGATGAAACGCTTGTGTTCCTAACCGAGCGTACGCTGCAATTAGAGAACTTAGCTAAAGCCTGGGAACAAAATTTGCAGTCTTATGTTAGCGAAAAAGATATAAATACTGAATCTGATATTTCACATCCAAAGTCAACCTGGATGACCCCTAAAGAATGGATGGAGGGCTTGGAGTCATTCAAGAATATTTTCTTTGGTGGCGATAGACCTGCAGAGAAACACGATACTGTAAACTTTAAGCAAGAGCCACAGCCCATTTTCAAGCGCAACATAGAAATGCTCAAATCATGGATGGGAGAAAATGCAAAGAATGGTTTTGATACTTGGGTGTTTTCTGATAATTCTAAACAGATAGAACGATTACAAGTTTTATTAAAAGACCAGGAATTAGAACAGGCATTTGAGCCAGTTTATGTGGGGCTGTCTGGAGGATATATTGACTTTGACCATAAGGTTGCATTTCTTACTGAACATCAGTTATTTGATAAATATTACAAGCCAAAATCGAGACAAAGATATACAGGCACTGCATCTCTGACATTGCGAGAATTAAGGCATCTTCAACCAGGAGATTTTATTACTCATATTGATCATGGAATTGGAAAATTTGCTGGCCTAGAAAAGATGGAAGTAAATGGAGTATCTCAGGAAGTATTGCGAATTGTATACAGAGATAATGATTTGTTATATGTTTCGGTAAATAGTCTGCGTAAAATAAGTAAGTACACCGGTAAAGATGGCACAGAGCCAACTCTTCATAAGTTGGGATCTGGAACTTGGGACAAGCAGAAAAAGACTACAAAACGTAAGGTTAAGGATATAGCAAGAGAGCTGATTAAATTGTATGCTCAACGAAAAAAGGAGAAGGGATTTGCCTTTCAGCCAGATAACTATTTACAATTAGAATTAGAGGCATCATTCTTTTACGAGGACACTCCGGACCAAGCTAAAGCCGTTGAGGCAGTGAAGAAGGATATGGAGAACGAAACTCCCATGGATCGTTTGGTTTGCGGTGATGTTGGATTTGGGAAAACAGAAGTTGCCATGCGAGCGGCGTTCAAAGCGGTTTGTGATTCAAAACAGGTTGCGGTATTAGTGCCAACTACAATATTAGCACAGCAACATTATCGTACATTTAAAAAGCGTTATTCCGGCTTTCCAGTAAATATTGATTACCTCAACAGGTTTAAATCAACCAAAGAACAAAAAGAGGTTATTAAGAAGTTGAAGTCTGGGGAGGTAGATGTAATCATTGGAACCCACCGCCTCATAGGAAAGGATATCGAGTTTAAGGATTTAGGTCTTTTGATTATTGACGAGGAGCAAAAATTCGGAGTGGGAGCAAAGGAAAAGTTAAAGCAGTTTAGAGTCAATGTAGACACATTAACATTAACAGCTACTCCAATTCCAAGGACCCTGCATTTCAGTTTAATGGGAGCAAGGGATTTAAGCATAATTAATACTCCACCACCTAATAGGCAGCCGGTACATACAGAATTGGCAGTATTTAATAAATCATTTATTGGTGAAGCAGTGTTGCACGAGTTGAATCGGGGAGGGCAAGTATTTGTGGTACATAATCGCATTAGGGATATTCATGAGTTAGCCCGGATTATTGGCGAGGAAGTGCCTGAAGCTAGAGTATGTGTTGGGCACGGTCAGATGGATGGAAGTAATCTTGAAGATGTGATGGTGAAGTTTATTGAAGGAGAATTTGATGTCCTCGTAGCTACGAGTATTATAGAAAGTGGTTTGGATATTCCGAACGCAAATACGATTATCATTAATAACGCTCACATGTTTGGCTTGTCAGACCTTCATCAAATGCGTGGAAGGGTAGGAAGATCCAATACAAAGGCATATTGTTATTTATTGTCTCCACCTATTTCTACCTTACCTGAAGACTCTAGGAAAAGATTAAGAACTTTAGAGGAATACTCTGAATTGGGTAGCGGATTTCAGGTAGCAATGAGAGATTTAGATATTCGCGGTGCTGGAAACTTACTCGGTGCAGAGCAAAGCGGGTTTATAGCTGATATGGGCTTTGATATGTATCATAAAATCCTGGATGAGGCATTACGAGAGTTAAAGCAAGAAGAGTTTACGGAAGTGTTTGAGGAAACGGCAGAGTCTATTGAAAGTAGAGATTGCCAGATTGATACACATTATGAAATCTTAATTCCTTCAGAATATGTCACTCAGACTTCCGAACGAATTAGTTTATATTCTGAATTATCAAATATCGCAACAGAATTAGGATTACGTGATTTTATTTCAGAGTTGAAAGATAGATTTGGGAATCCACCAAAACAGGTTTTGGCATTGGCCGATTCTATCCGTTTAAAGTGGTTGGCAAAATCCTTGGGTTTAGAAAAGGTCGCATTATTACAAACTAAGATGCGTTGTTTCTTTCCAGGTGACCAAAATGCGGCAATTTATCAGTCAGAAGCATTTCAGCATTTAATACAGTTGGTAGCTATTGAACCAAACAAGTATAGTGCAAAACAAACAGATAAGGCTTTTATCATTGATGTAAGAGGAATAACCGATGTATTTCAAGCATTATATGAATTGGGAGAATGGAAGTCGAAAATGAGTATTTCAGAACCCGTTTCTCAGGATGAAAGCAATTAAGTTCATCATATTAATTACAGTATTACAAACAACTATGGTAAAATCGCAATTACCGACGTATAATCCGGATTTAGATTGGATGCCGGGTAAAGATTCTTCGTGGAAAGGTAATCCGTTAAAGGATGGAAGATATGTAAATCATGAGTTTCCTATGAATCATTCATTTTCCTTGGTTTGGAAATGGAAGAAGCAAAAGAATCCCTTTGAGGAAGCCAAGAAAAAAGATACATTTCAACTGCCGGTAACTGATAATTGGACTGATTTTTTAGATTCAACGCAGGAAGGGATATTTTGGTTAGGACATGCTACTTTTTTAATCCGTTTGGATGGAAAAACCTTCATAACGGACCCAGTTTTTAATAAGGCTACGGTGGTCAAAAGAGAGTCGCCATTTCCGATTGAAGTTGAAAAACTTAAGGGTATCGATTATGTCATGATTTCACATGATCATAGAGACCACTTAGATAAAACCAGTTTAAGAAAACTAAAGAACTTAAATCCAAATATTCAGTTTTTTACTGGATTAAATATGGAGAAAATCGTTTGTAGATTTCTAAAAGGAGCGCAAGGGCAAATAGCAGGTTGGTATCAACAATATAAAACTGAGGGTTTTGAGTTGTATTTTCTACCCACAAGGCACTGGTGTAAGCGATCAATTGGAGATACTAATAAGCGACTATGGGGAGCATTTATTTTGAAGATAGGAGATCGCATGATTTACTTTGGCGGTGATTCAGGATATGGTAGTCATTATGCTGATTTGAAGAAATGGTTTCCTGAAATCAATTTAGCAATTTTAGGTATTGGTGCTTACGAACCTGAATGGTTTATGGAATCTAATCATACCTCTCCTGCAAAAGCTTTTCAGGCATTTCAAGATATGGAAGCAGATTATCTAGTTCCTATGCATTACGGTACATTTGATCTAAGTGATGAACCTCTGGGAAATCCGTTAGAAGCGATAAAAGGGATTAAAAATAAACAAGCCGAGACTGCAATTTTGCTGCCCCGGCTTGGTGATAATATCCTAAAAATGATGGAGAATTAATTCTTCATTATTTCTGTCATTCTTTCAATTATTGATTTTGTTCTATCACTATTACTCACGCTTTTAGTTCTTAAAGTTATATTTTCAGAGACTGGTACTACGGGTTTTATTTTATTGGTTGTTTCTGCAATTTCAATAGCATCTTCTTTTGCTTCTATCTCAGTACTATCTGATAAAACTTCATTAACAACGGGTTTGGGTTGCATTGTTATTTCTGTTGCTTCTGTTGGTACTTCTTCAGTACGGACAACCGTTTCTGTGTTTTCTTCCACAGTATGTGCAGATTCTAGTTTTTCGGTCTCCTCTTTGATTTCTTCTGCTGATTCTTCAATCTCTAAAGTTTCTTCCTCTTCGTAGTTCATTGATTCTCCTAAGAATCCTAAAGGACAACCATTATTTGTAACAGAGCCAAATGTTCTGTAACAACTATCTCTCTTGTCAGGAACCATATCATTATCTCGATCCTTCCAAGTACCAATATTAATGTTTAATCCCATTGCACCAGAAGCGGTGGAAGCTTTTCCAATATCTATTACCCCAAGTATATCATTTACACTTGCCCAGATTTGTAATGGCCCAAGATTTAAACTCGTCCCTAAACCAAGCCTTTGAACAGGAGTATTGAAATCGTAATATGTATAATTTACACGCAAATCAACAAATTCACCTAATTCTTGGTGGAATGAAGTACTTACAAAACTTTTATCACCAGTTACACCATAGCCGTATCCTCCGACTAACTGAACATATGTTCTTGGTAATAAGAAGTATTCTAGACCAAGTGTGTATCTCGGTTTAAATGCAGTAGTGTACGATTCTGCTTTGCTTGATTGAATGTCAAAAACAGACATTAATGTATCCATAATTTGTAAATTCTGAATATCTTCAATCTGATTTGTATCCAAACCAGTCCATTTCCAAGTAGAAGTTGGTAAACTAATTTCTTGGGCTCCCCAATCCCATGTCATACTTCCTAAGTTGCCTATAGATCCTGAAATTCTAATTTTTTCATTTAAACGATATACCGCACCTAGATTTACTTTATATCCCTTGTTGTACTTTAATGCATTTGAAAAATTATCTTGAATCAATTGATTCAAATCTGCATTTGAATCGTTAAGGTAGTTTTCTATATCAATACCAAAAAGCGATGCTTGTCCTTTTAAAGAGCTTTGAATTTCCATTTGATAGATGCTTGCAACACCAGTATCTGTATCAATAATAATATTTGCATCTTCAAGATTTACATTGGCAAAGCCATTAAGTAAAGAAAAACTAGCACCGACACTTAAATTGTGGCTTATAAAACGACCATATGAAAGAGTATTCTGCAAATACGAACGGAATTGAGTACCGCTAAAATCTAATTCACAATCATCTTCAATAAATGCTGCATTCCCTAAGAATGCTAATCCCATTAAATCTTTTGGAATACGGATAGCTCCTTCTGTTACCAAGGAAGAATTTAAGGCAACATAAGATTGAGCGCTACGATAGCCTAAATGGAATAAATCAGTTTGTTGTGTAACATCAAACCCCATTTGCTTATCCTTATCCTTAATAATTCGAGTTGCAGTTTCTAATGGAGTCTCGTTTGCATCAAACAAAGAACTCAGCGTAATTCCAGATAGCGTAACTGCTTGATCTAAACGCGTTAGCCCAAGGGTAAACCTATACTGAGGTAAAAATGCCGGGTTTTCTAAATGTGATTGAGATAAATGCCTATTGTTATAAGTAAAAGGGTTTTGTGCTAGTAGAGATGTGCTAAAACAACCCAAAACTGTAGATAATAATGCAATTTTTTTCATGACTTTAATATTTGAGTTGTTTATTGTGCGTTAAGTTTGAATTTAGCTTTTGCCCGGAAAGCGAGAATAACATCCAGACGAGTGTCTGTGTATATACTTACCGGCTGTGTACCGCTGTTGTAGGTATCAAATTTTGTAGTAATTCCAAGTTGGTTGGCATTGCCATTTCTTAAATTCTTAAGAAAATCTTCATTCATTAATACTTCAGATAAATAGGTTGATTTCTGTGTTACTCTACCATTTGCATCGCAAATACCCGATTGAAGAAGGGTAACATCGTTTAAAGAGTCTATTACAACATAATTTTCATCCATAAACATCAAATCTATTGTTCCACCTAATGGAAATCCGTTTATAGTTTTGATACTTAATTCTAATAATTGGAATGCACTGTCCAACAGGGTTTCACCAATTTCAACAGTATCAGTGTAACTGAAGTTGTTTGCACTAAAGGTAATTGGGATATCTGCGTCAAACCCTAGGACTATTCCACTTGTATTTTCAATATGATTTTCATACACCCCTGTAAATCCATCCGGATTCATAGTTGCTGTAGCATTAATCTCAAATGAAGTAGCAGGCATACCCAGACAATCTACAATATCAGAGTTGGTTTTATCAATGGTGAAGGTTTCACTTTTCTCAGTTCCTCGCTCAGTAATCGACGGATAAGGGAAATTCATATCCTGTACGTTCATAGGAAGCGTATTGTTATCCTCATCTTTTGATAGAATATCTATTTCTACAAGAATTGGAATTCCAAATGAATTGGTAACATATATGTGCATTCTAGGGTTTTCCATACGGATTCCATTCCCTAATTGAGCCAATTGGCTAACATCCAAGTCTTCAATAGAAATATCATATGTTTTTTGCCCTAAGTATCCATCTACATATGCAAATTCCATTGTACTCGGACTGAATTCAATTTCAATTTTATCTGAAGAATCAAAGTCAACCATTCCGCTAGATGCTTGAACCTCGGTTACAATGTCCGCCCTGAAAATATTATATTCTTGAGAAGGGTCAGAACCTAGGTTTATGTTGGTATTACTTAGGTCTATTTGGCTTTGGGAATTCCCAATCGGTGCACTTATGTTTAGTGGGCCTAGTGGACTTCCTCCTTGAGTAGCATCGGTAAGAGTAAGTTTTAAATTTACTGCGGTAGGTAATGATGAATTGGTTTTAATATCAACATTTGCTAAACCCAATTCAATATTCTTCAATCTAATATCACTATTAGGGTCGCTTACATCAAGACTAATATTATTTGCTGCAAGTGTTTGTGAAGGTAATTTTGCTCGCCCACCAATACATTTAAGTTGGCTAAACGCAACCTCAATTTGTATTACATCCTGGAGATTAATTGGAACTTCGTTATTACTTTTCGCTAATTCAATCGAAGGAAGGCTGTAACTGAATTCATTACTCAATGTTTTTCCTGTAATATTGATACTATCTTTAGCAGTTGCACCAGGCGCAAGATTGGAAATATTTATGGTTCCTAATAATTGTTGTGTAGGTAAATTATCGTAGATAGAAAGTGAGAAACTGCTCAGCTCTGTAGGTAGCCCGTTTCTAACACTAAATACGATAAAGCCATTAGATATTTTTAAACTTTCATATTCAGTACTAGGGGTCAAATTTGTAATCGTAGATATCGAACTAGAAACTGCGGGGAAAGTATCATTTGTTCCATCGGAGAGTTGCAATGCCGCTTGTGTTGCAGCATCGGTATTTGCAGACATCTCTTGAAGTGAAACTTGAATTGACTGATTTTGCCCTGCAAATTCTAATTCACCTATAGAAAATGAAGTTGTGCTTGCACCTAAGGAAACATCCTTTAAAATACTATCTGCAATTAAATTGAATACAGAGTCTTGTTTGAATGTGAGTCGAATTAAACCGTCGGGATCATACTTAATGATAGAATCTTGTTTCAACAAATCACCGGCAACTACTTTTGCTTGGGCCAGTGGTGTAAGAATGTCAGGGTTAATGGTAATATCTTGATATTTGTTAAAGTCAACATCAGACTTTTTACACGATACGAACCAAACACTAAGCACTATACTTACGCCTAATAGAATTTTTTTCATAGTTTCAAGTGATTTTTTGTACCACAAAAATAGTCATATTAACCGATTTTACTTGTATTCCGAATGTATCATTTTGTGACAATACTTATTTTGTAATTAAGTGTTTTCGGTATATTTTCGAAATCAATGAGAATAAGTGCGGAACAGCTAAAAGGTAAATTCCCAGACTTTGATAATGAGTTAATTAAAGATATTTCAGAGGTTGGTGTTGTTAGGGAAGTTGAAAGTGGAGATCCAATTTTAAAGACGGGACAAAGTCTTACCTACGCAATCGTCGTTATCAGAGGTGCTGTAAAAATTTATCGAGAGGGTGATGAAGGAGGGGAGTTCTTGCTTTATTATTTAGATCCTGGTCAGGCGTGTTCTATGAGTCTTTCTTGTATGCGCTTTCAAGAAGAAAGTCAAATTATGGGGGTAGCAGTAGAAGATTCAGAATTATTATTAATACCAATTGAAAAAGTAAGTGAATGGATGAGAATTCATCGGTCTTGGCAGGAATATGTAATTAATTCATATAGGAATCGTTTTGAAGAAGTATTGACCGTTCTTGATAGTGTTGCATTCCGTAGCATGGATGAAAGGCTTGAGTTTTACTTAAAACGAGAAGCAACACATAACAAATCTAACAAATTACACTTATCACATCAGGCAATTGCTAATGATTTGAATACCTCTCGAGAGGTTGTTTCACGTCTTCTAAAGAAAATGGAACAACGCGGCTGGTTAACTCTTAACCGAAATCAAATAGATTTATTGCAAACAGAATCTTAACGAAGAAGCATAATGCTGCCTTCGTACACTTGTATATCATTCTCGGGGCTCTTGAAGGTACTATAGTAAATATATTGACCTGCGGGGCAATATTTACCATTGAACTTTCCATCCCACTTTTTATTAAGGTCTGTAGTAGTAAATACTAATTGTCCCCAGCGGTTGTATATACTAATTTTATACTCAGTAATTCTTAGCGGTGTAACTAATCCAAAATCATCATTTCTACCTTCAGAGTTTCCTGGGCTAAATGCATTAGCAAACCAGTATAGAGGTATTGATTTAACGGTAATATCTTTAAAGGTGGTGTCATCACAGCCATATTGGGTATTAGCAATTAAACGAACCCTGTAAAGATCATGTGTGGGGAATTGATGAGTAGGACTTTCCAAAGTAGAATAGTAAGTGTCGCCAAAATCCCAATCCCATATTTCATCGTATTCAGACTGATTAATGAATTTTACATCCTCTAACATTCTAGGTTGTTGAGGACTGTAATCAAACTTTGCAATAGCTCGAGGGTAAACTTCAAGGTTCGTTAATGATGTATCCTTACATCCGTAACTATTTTCAACAATAAATTCAATTGGGAATGTTCCAAATTCAGGGAACGCCACTGTTTCTGTTGGATTTGAACTCCTTACGCCATTACCAAAATCCCATTGGTATGAAATTATGGTGCCTCCACCTGCAGTGGCTCCATTGTCAAAAAATATTGGAGTGTACTGACAATCATTTTGGTAATCTACATATGCATATGGTTTAGGGGCGATGTAAACATTTCTCAACATCGTGTCCTTACATCCTTTTGAATTATAAACAATTAATCGAATATCAGGTAAACCTACAGCACCATAATAATAACTAGCAGTTTTACCTTGTACGCTCGAACCTCCCATGCCAAAGTCCCAATTTTCCGATGTTATGAAACCCGCTCCAGGCCAACTCTTGGATTCTAATTGAACGGTAGCATTCTCACAGGTATCAAAAATTAGATAGTTTGCTACAGGAGCTGCATTTACTAAAATTCTTTTTTCAGCTGAATCTAAACAACCAGCCTGAGATCTTATAGTAAACTTAACGTCCATTGTTCCGTAGGTTTGATAAAAGTGCACTGGACTCTGTTTGCTAGAATAGCGGTTATCTCCAAAATCCCAAAGCCATTGAATTATTTTATCTGTAGTTTGATTGGACTCATCTGTGAATATTATACTGTCTTTCTGACAATCACCAAGCACAGAAAACTGAGCTTTTGGAAAAGGGGTAGTATCGGATAATGTCCATATACCTTCGAAGTTTTTTCGAGCACGATAACTAATTCTATTATTGGTAGGATCTAAATCTCCTCGTAAGGGATAGTCCCATTTTGATTGAGATGCATCCCATCTTAATAATCCTAAATGATTTTCATCAATGGCATCATTAGAGCCACTATGATCAACTGTTGAATACTGAAAATCTAAGCTTACATCCGGCATGGTTGTGTATCCGTCTTGTTCTATTATCCAATAGCGGTTTATAAAGCGTTTTGAGTTCTCTCCTTCACACTCATTGTCTGTATGGAATACTCCTAAAGGTAGCGGCCTATTGTTAGGTACAGGTTGATCAACCGTTGGGTAGGTAGATAAAGAAACAAATCCAGAATCAATGCTATTACTACCTGGTGTATTAACGGTTACTAGAGATAAAATTTGATTGTTATTTTCAGTTAAAAAAGGGAATACATACACAGGACCGCCATTACCTGTTCTAATATTCCATTGAATTCTACCGTAACCCAAACTAGAGTTTGATTCAGAAATAATCCCTCCGTTACTAGTGTAATTCAATGCATTCGATTGTTCATTATTGATGATTAAAGTTCTTCCTTGGAGTTTTAATTTGGTATCGTTTAATCTTAATCGTCCCAGTCCACCTCCATTATGTCCACCACCAACCAAAGTAGGCACAACTAATGAAATTACTCCGTTACCGCTCAAGGTTAAATCCGGGAAGTTCGTGGTTGTTCTTCCTTTAATCTCTCCATTAGAAGTGGTCATTTCTATTTTACCCTCATTAGTGGTAAATACACCTGTATTCGCGTCATTTTGCCAACTTCCATCAATTTTGATATTGGAGTTGGGTTGCATCTTGATTTTAGCATCATTTTTTGCGCTGTAATTCCCATTATTGCCTTTGACTATAATATGCGAACCCGGCTGGGTTACTATATATCCATCATGATGCACTAATCCCTGGGCAACAATTTGTGCCGAGATTAGGGAAAAAATGCCAATTGCGAATATCCTCAACATAGAATTAATTAACGAGTTAATTCAATTTGCTTTAGAAGAGTTTTTTGTTGTTCAATGATGAGTTTAAGTTGTTCTTTCAACTCTTCATTTTCAGATTTTAACGCGTCTAATTGTAATTGTTGTTCTTGGATTGATTTGATCAATGGCATTACAAAATCGGAATAACGTAAACCATAATAATCGCTGTCATTTTTTGGTTTATCTACACCGCTAAAATCGTAGCCAATCTCATTTGCAACCTGTTCAACATCTTGAGCAATTAAACCAGTGTATCGAATGGCTTCTTTATCATATTTGGTTTTCCAATTAACAGTATCTGAATGTATACCTAAATACTGATCTATTGCTTTAACATCAAAGTTGTAGGTAACTGGCTTTAATTTCATTATGAAATCTAAACCTTGAACATCATTTTTAATATTTCTTTTGAATCGTCCATCTGAAAGGTTAGTCCATGAAACTGCTCCTCCGATGCTGGTAACTGAATTATTACCCACACGAACTTGGTCAGACGCTGTGGTTCGCGTTTGAGTTCCGATTGCAGTTGTATTATCAAGATTAGTTGCATTGGGCCCATTATAATAACCTACAGAAACATTATAATATCCCGTTCTGTTATTAAATCCTGCATAATATCCTAACCCCTGATTGTAGTAACCGCTTGTATTGTAATATCCAGCTGCATAACCTACAAAAGCATTACCACGACCTAGATTATTTGCATACAAAGAGTAATTTCCTAATCCCGCGTTATAATGCCCATAAACGTTAGCACCTAGGGTATTGTAACCTACTGCAGCATTCATAATGCCCGATATATTATTTTGTAAGGTATACATACCCACACCAATATTGTATGTTCCGGTCGTATTTCTAAATAAACTTCTGAAACCTATTCCAATGTTATAACTTCCTGATGTATTTGAACTTAGTGCTTGATAAGCTATTCCTATATTATGAGCACCTGTAGTGTTGTTATATAAAGTTCGAGCTCCTAAGGCTGTATTGTAATTACCTGTGTTGTTATCGTACATAGACTCCCATCCAACACAAGTATTGTAATATCCACCAGAGTTAGAACTTAATGCATCACGTCCAATAGCAATATTCGAGTATCCGGTTGAATTTTGGTTAGAACGAAGACCAAATGAAATATTACTATTTCCATTGTTTAATTCACCATACCAGTTATCATTTACCCGAAAACGGAGTGGGATATTATCTACAGTACCTAGAAAATTCTGAGTTGCGGATAATCCTGAATTTCCTTCGGTACTCCAAAATCCCTTCAAATGTACAAACCCGCCATCCTTACTCAAGAGAAGGGTATCACTAGATAATGAAATTTCTTGAATTTCGTTAAGCGTATCATTATCTACAAATCTTTTTGTTGTAGCCAGGGTAATTTGACCGTAATCATTAATCGTGAGTACAGGATATTCATCATCAGTACCGTAGGTGTTTGCCGTAACTCCTGGCTTATTTATATCAACTTCACCTTTACCTTGAATAAATCCGCCGGTTAGCCCTTTCCCAAAAGTGATTGATCGCATCAATGGAACCCATTGGTTTTTTTCGTAATACCAAAAGCCAACAGTATCATCAGTTTGATAAACTAACAACCCATCAGACGGACTCGGAATTAAAAACTTCTGTGCCCTAGACATTCTTGGAATTAATACACCTTTGTTTGTAGCACTGATATCCAACATGGCAGATGCATCAGGTGCACTACCTGTTTCGTTAATTCCAACGTTTTGCGAAAACAGAGAATTTATGCCAAGTAACAGCCCTAAAACTAGGATACTAAAGTATTTTTTTGTCATACAAGAGAATTTTTATTCCGTGAATTTAATCAAGTTTTTAGAATTTCTTCAAATCTAATCGATTTAAAGTGCTTCAATTCCTTGGTTTCAATAGTTTTCGATACTAAAATTACTGGTTCTTGAGGGTTAAGATTAAACCGCTCATAATCATTGATGTCTTTTAGCAAATAAAGTTGAATATGAAATAAATTCCATCTTTTTAGGAAATCTAAACCATATAATCTTACATGATCTTTTTGACCTAATTGACTTTCACGTTCTGTTGAGGTCCAATGACATTCCCCGTCTATAGTGCTTTTGATTTTGAAGCTAAATGGAATTTGCAGAATTGCTTTACCATCTTGTTTTAAAACGCGGTAAATCTCATGAATAGCTTGCTGCTCATCTTTAATATGCTCTAAAACATGATTTGCTACTACCCAGTTAAAACACCCATCATCAAAAGGAAGTTTAGTGAGATCTCCGTACTTTACATTGTAACCATAAACTAATTTATACCAACCCACCTTTTTATCTATTTTAGTAATGTTCAAATTACTTTTACCTTTAAAATAGCGAGACAGCGCTTTTTCAGGAGCCACATGTAATAAATTTCCGATGGGAGTAATATCATCAAAGAAATATTTCAACAACCTGTCTCTATCACTACTCCCACAATTTAGACAATTTACCTTCCGTTTTTTTCCACCGATAATATCATATTTTTGGGTAGCATGATTATTGTGTCCGCGTGTAAGCCACAGGCTCGTTTGAACTCCACAAATATTACATTGCTGTTCACCTTTTGGTATTAAAATTGAAGGGATTCGAAACTCCACTAATATCAAAATTACACAAAAAAAGGACGTGCCATGCACGTCCTTAGGTTATTAAGTTTTATCAAATTTATTTTTGAACGGCTATATCTGACACTCCAACAAGCTCAGTTTCAAAAATCAATGTAGCGTTCGGTGGAATTACTCCTCCAGCACCACGGGCACCATAACCAAGTTTTGATGGTATGATTAGTGTATATTTTGAACCTACATTCATCAGTGCAATACCTTCATCCCAACCAGGAATAACTTGTCCAATTCCCAATTGAAATTCAATGGGTTGTTCTCTGCGGTAGGAATTATCAAATTCCATTCCATTATCTAATTTTCCGCTGTAATGCACCTGAACAAACTTACGTGGAACTGCAGCATCTCCGTTACCTTGCTCATTCACAACAAATGCAAGACCACTTTCAGTAAATTGTGCTGTCGGGTAATCCTTTAATACTTTTTCTTTAAAGTTTTTACTAGCATTAGCAACTCTTTCTTTTTCAGCTTCCATTGCCTTAAGCGTAATTTCCTCATTCATCCTATCGAATGCCTCTTTAGAAACTTCGAATTTATTCGCAGCATCTCCTTTACGAATGATTTCTAGTTTGGTGATTGTATCGCCACCTTCAATTGCGTTAACAACGTCTTGACCACTCACTACTTTACCAAAAACGGTATGCTTACCATCTAACCATGGAGTAGCAACGTGCGTAATGAAAAACTGAGATCCATTTGTTCCTGGTCCTGCATTTGCCATTGATAAGATTCCAGGTCCGGTGTGTTTTAAATCGGGATGAAACTCGTCTATAAAACGATAACCTGGTCCTCCAGAACCGTTACCCTTAGGGTCTCCACCCTGGATCATAAAATCCTTAATTACTCTGTGAAACTTGAGTCCATCATAAAATGGCTCTCCTTCAGGTTTCGCTTCATTTGGTATTTTACCCTCAGCTAAACCAACAAAGTTGCATACTGTTAATGGGGTTTTATCGAAATACAATTCCAATAAAATGTTTCCTTTGGAAGTCTGCATATTAGCATACATTCCATCGGCTAAATCTTCAATTTTTATTTCTTTACTTTGATTCATGGATTTTTGTTTAAATGCGAACGACGTCAATACTGTCAATACTACTGCAGCAGACAAGATTGAGATACTTTTGATATATTTTTTCATATTTCTTCTAGTTCTTTAAGTTGTGTTTTTAGGGATTTTGTAAGTTTTGCCACCACAAGATCGTAAGAATGATCTATAAGTTCATATACTAATTCTATAGAAAGCCCTTCCAAGAAGACGGAATTCCATAATTTTTTATTCAAATGGTAGCCAGGTTTAATTTGTTCAAATTCTTCTCTTAGTCTTATGCTTCGTTCTGGGTTACATTTTAAGGCAATAACCTTAAAATCTTCAATATCCCCTAAACAAAACATCTTTCCCATAACTTTCCAAACTACGGTTTTATCATCAAAAGGGAAGGTTTCTTCTACTCCTGCTTTAGATAAACAATAGGCTTGAATAGTTGTGAAGAACATATTTTACAAAACTAATCAATCAAAACTAAATTTGTACGGCAAAATGTTACGAATTCGGTTGTAGAATATTTATTCAACTGTTGAGTTAAACTTATAATATAAAATATAAAAAAAGCTGATGAGAAAAGTTAAAGGAAGGAAAATGAATCAAAGCAATATAAACCTCCGATTGCTCCTGATGTTATTTTTAACGGTTTTGACAATTAACAATGTATGCGCGCAAAATAGAAAGTTAAAGTTTTCACTTTGGGAAAAGTTAGAGTTTAAGAATGAATCCGAGGAAGGCGATATCAGCAAACAGAGAGCATGGTTGGGGAATCAACCATTTACGGGTAGAGCAGCGGAGTATTGGCCTGTTCCAGAAGATTATCCTGCTAGAAAAATGAAACCAATTAAGCGTAAAGCAACATTCAAGAATGGATATCTAGACGGTGCTTACTTTTTGCAATCTCCAACTGGTTTGTGGGTTCAAAAAGAGACGTACAAAAATGGACAAAAGAATGGGCCTTTTGAATATTATGACGAGTTTGGGTCATTAGAATTTAAAGGTACATACAATGAAAATGAAGAATTTATTGGTTTATATGAAGGGTTCTTTTTAGGTTCTTCTAAATTGAGAGTTCGAAATTATTATGTGAAAGGAAAATTAGACTCTTTGTGTGTTGAATATTACCAAACGGGGCAGATTCAAGCAGAGAGATGGTTTAAGGAAGGAACTCCAATTAAACAACATAAAACCTATTATGAAAATGGTGATATCGCTTCAATGGTTGATTTTGATAACAACGGATATGTTCATGGACGTTGGTATGAATTTCATCGCACAGGTTGCCCCGGAAAGGAAACCTATTTCAAACACGGGGCACAAGACAGTATTTCAAGAAGTTGGGATGCAATAACCTGTGATTTGATAAAAACGGGTAATTGGGAAAATGGCAAAAAAGAGGGGGTATTTGTAGAGTACAATCAATTTATGGATACAATTTTAGCCGAATCATACAAAAATGGTGCATTACATGGTTTGCATACTAAATACGCTATTATTAAAGATAAGAAGGAAAATGTAAGAATTCGAACGGTTGAAACTCAAGGATATTATGAAAATGGTGTGCCCGAAGGTTATTGGGTATATAACATGAATAGTCATTTCAGACAAAGAGAAGGTGCTTATAAAGACGGTCATAAAATTGGGCTTTGGAAGTATTATGATATCCATGGGAAGTTGTTGTTAACCCAGGTTTATTCAGAGACTGGTGAGAAAATAAAAGAAAAAATACATGACTAAAATACAACCATATGTAATTGGTGTTACCGGTTTATCCGGTTCCGGTAAGAGTTACTATGTAGATAGATTGAAGGAAATATTTGCTCAATACATTACTATTGTTGGGTTTGATGATTATTACAAGCCGATAGAGGAGCAACATATTGACGAATACGGTGAGGCAAACTATGATCTTCCTAAAGCGTTGTATTCTGAAATGTTTTATGAGGATTTGTTGAAATTAATAGAATATCATCCTGTAATGATTAAGAAGTATCAGTTTGAACATTATGACGCACCAGAAGTAATAGAAACTGTATCACCCGCGCCAATCTTATTGGTCGAAGGACTTTTTGTAATGGAGTTTCTTCAGGTAGATGCTCTATTAGATTATAGGATTTTTATTGATTGCGATACAGATTTGTGTTTTAATCGCCGTCTAAAACGTGATGTAGCAGAACGCAATATCCCTGAAAAGCGAAGTCTTCACCAATGGAAGCATCACGTAATGCCTGCCTATGAAAATTTCATTCTTCCTCACAAAGAAAAATGCGACATGGTTGTATTTAACGAAGGCCCCGCAGATGAAAACATTAAGGTAATTGTGGAGTCAATTTATAAAAATGCTCACCCATCGGTATTGCAGGTAATAGGAGATTAGAGGGTTAGGGAGTTGGGGAGTTAGGCGGTTAGGAGCTAATAAAATTATTTCAGAGTTAATAATTAATGACGCTAGCACCTAGAGCTACCAGCTACCAGCAACTAGCTACTAGCAACTAGTTCCCAGTCGATAAAAAAACTCTCTCACTACTCTGATATTCCGTATCGTAAATAACAAATCCGGGATCTTCAAAAATTCCAGCAATTTCACCAGGATTCATAAACAATGATTTTCCATATTTCTGTTTGTGGTATTTGTGAGAGTGACCGAAGAATACAGCATCATACCAACCAGTCTTAACCATGGTTTTCGCATAAAATGGATAATGCGTAACACCGAAGTTTAATCCATCGAACTGTAATAAATTATCTTCATCTCCGATGTATTCGCCATGGATAATAATGTTAGGGAAATTCTGAGCTATTTTTTTTAATTGAAAACGGTCGCCGTCATTATTTCCAAAAACAATGTGAAAATTAATCCCTGTTTCACCCAAAATTTTGATAATAAATGGTGAACAAAGGTCTCCGCAAACAATTACTTGCTCTATTTTTTTCGCTTTGATTTTTTCAATTGCCTTATTCAGGTTTTCCACATGATCGTGAATATCGCTTATGATTCCTATTTCCATGGTGTTTATTAGAAATTTCCTCGAAAATACAAAAGCACGCTAAATTTGTAACAGATATTTGTAATTATGGCCATTATCATAACCGAAGAATGTATTAATTGTGGTGCTTGCGAGCCAGAATGTCCGAATAATGCGATTTATGAGGCGGGCGTTGAATGGGCTATTTCTGAAGGAACAGAAGTTCAGGGCACCTTTAAAATGAAAAATGGAGAAGAGGTTGATGTAAATAAAAAGTTTGGCCCAGTGAGTGATGAAGTTTATTACATTGTACCAGATAAATGTACAGAATGTATGGGGTTTCACGAAGAGCCACAATGTGCCGCTGTTTGTCCTGTCGATTGTTGTGTGCCTGACCCTGAGCACGAAGAAGCAGAAGACGTATTGTTAGATAGACAGTCTAGATTGCACCCTTAACATTTCTTTGATATTTAGTACTTGAAGTCTTTCTTTGTATAGACTCATGTCTGAAAAGTTAATTTGTCTCCATTCTTGGGCTCCCATTCGGAAAGAGCCAAGCTCGGCTTCTGAAATGGTTCATTCATTATTGTTTGGCGAAATAGTTTGGGTTAGAAAGGAAATTAATGATTCATGGCTAGAAGTTCAAACAGTATCCCCTGAATACGTTGGCTTTATTCCAGAAGATTACTTAAGTGAACTACCCAAGGAGCAGTTTTCTGTAAAAACCATATTTGAAGTTTCTTACATACAATCATTACAGAATCCTCAATATAAAATTAGAATCAGTCCAGGGTCTTTTCTCCCGGATTTATCTAGTATAACTATAGGTGGTATTGAATATTCAACGCAAATAATGGCTACTCAAAAAATAGATGAATTTACTGTTTTACAACAGTTTTTAAATACTCCTTATTTATGGGGAGGCAGGTCGATTTGGGGAATAGATTGCAGTGGATTAAGCGGAGTTTTTGCCAGAATACAAGGAGCTGAATTGCCACGTGACGCTTGTGATCAATGTGAATTTATTCAAAAAGAAATATCTTGGGGTCAACACCGAAAAGGAGACCTAGCGTTTTTTTCAAATGAAAAAGCTAAGGTAACCCATGTGGGCGTAATTCTAGAGGATAACAAAATCATTCATGCTCACAATAGAGTTTGCGTAGATAAACTTTCTGTGAAAGGAATTATTAAACCATCAAATGAATTGTCTCATAAATTAACATCAATAAAGCGGATTGAACTATGAAGTTAGCGGAATATATTAACGATATGAAACCTGATTTTCACAAGCTATATGGTGGAAAATATGGTTTTGAATTAGGTCAGTCTGAAGCGCATATGGATTTAACACTAAATGCAACGACACAATATTTACAAAAGTTGTTAATGTCTGGTAAAATGAAAGAAATCCAAAACTTGGCTATGCAGGGTTCTTTTGCAATGAAAGAAAGTCCTTATTATCAAGAATTAATGCAAAATGTAATAACCACATACTATGGTTTAACCTGGGATAATGAGCGAAAAACTCAGCTGGCTGAAGATATTTTGACCTTCATGATAGATGGCTTAAAACACCGTTTCAATGCAGGTGGTTACAGTATGGATAAAAAAGGAGTAATGGATTTTCTTGGGATAGATATGGGGATATTAGGGAAAATGGGAGGTATGTTCAGTAAGTTTTTCTAATGATTTATCGATTTAAAGGGGTTTTGAAATATTTTTTTATTGTGACATTATTCACACTTTGGAATGATGCCTTTGCACAATATGAACGTCCACAAAAAATAAAACGACTAACACAAACACAACTTCTTATTAAAGAAACTTCCGATGCAAAATTTCTCTTAGAAAATTTAGCTAGTTTCCAACACATAGAAGAGGTTAAACTTGATGGGGATGCCGATATTGCTTTGTCTTGTAAAGCTCTTTCATTGATAGATGCGATTCAAGAGTTAGAATTAATAAAATTCGCAGGTATTCTATCGGATGAAGATATTCAAAATATTGAATGGATTCCCAACTTATACATATACATACCTGAAAACCGTGAAGAAGCTTTTTTGCTAAATCCGGCGTGGCAGTACATTAGAAATACGGTAATTGAATTTGAAGAGATTCCTGTAGATTTTGAATTTTTTAAGGGTTGGAAGTCGATAAAATACTTATGTATTTTAGGTGATTTTACATCAGATCAAGCAGAGCTGGCAACTCAGGCAATAAACAAATATATCCCCAAAATCGAAGAGGTTGGATTATCACTTTTAGATATAAAGAACATGCCTGCAGCTTTAATATCATTGAATAATTTAAAATCTATAGAAATTTATAACTCTATCGATATAGCTCAAGGGCACGTTTGGGAAGAATTAGGAGAAATTATACGGCCACTATTTAAAGGATCTGACACAATTTTTTTAGATCCAAAACAACGCTCTACATTTTTTACTAAACCTAAATTTATTCCTCTGCATTATTTTGCATTCGAACCGGAAATCACTGTTTCTCAAGAAAAATTTATTGAAGCACTTTTCCCAACTAAATCCTATTCCAACGAGTACTTGTGGTATGTAACACCAGATGAACAAAAAAGTGACTTTTTAGTCTATCGTGGTAGCAATTTAACTGAACATAGATTCACTCAATCATTCAACACATCGGTGTTGTCCAAATACGCAATCAACGATGCAGTTTATACTGGGAAAGGGGATTCAAATTGTATATTTTTTACTCCAAACCTAGGAGCATTAATTGTACCAGAAAATTCCCTTGAATACAGTACAGGTTATCCATACAGTGGTAAATATACTCTGCATGTAGCTACGGCAAATAAATTGGAAGATCTATTTGCTGAAGGGGCTTCATTGCAGTTTGATAGTTCGGGTATTACCTATGCATTAAATCCAGAGTTTTGGGTACATATATCGATAAATGAGGCCGGTACTCGTAATCAATTAAGAATTAAACCGGGCAACTTTTTAGAGTTTTCTTATATAACTGAAAAAAAGAATAAAGGTGGATTTTACGCGTGGAATAAGAATTCAAAAAAATGGGAAAATTATTATGATTACGATTACCTATTTGATGATGATAAAATTAGAGCAATTGATTTTTATAAAATTGCCCATAATGAGAAACTGCACGTAAAGCAAATACCATATGAATCCTATTCATTAGACCAAAGATTCGAGTTGGCTGGATTCCAATATTTGTTGAATCCGGGTGAGCAAAAAGTAAAAATAAAAAAGGAAAATGGTTATTGGATAAATAAAAATACAAATAAAGAAGATAAAGGTATTCAGTGGGTTAGAGGTCGACCGATGTTTAAGTTAAGACTGCTTCCCAGGGGAAAACAAACGCCTAAGTTTCAGGATTTTAAAATTGTTCCATTGGATAGAGGCTTGATGCCGGAATGGAAAGAGTTAGAGGATGTAGTTTTATCTTTCGAAACCAATCTAAATAAAAAAGAAATACTCAAAATAATTTCAAAGAAGCGCTGGCTAGATTTCAGATTGATAGAGTCTCAAGGTTTTTATTCCCTGGCATTAAAAACACAAAATGGTTTTTTTGAAATTCAACTTTCTCATCCATTAGAACGGTTTAAAACCACAGCAGATAGAGGTGAAAAAGCAAATAGAAAGATTCGCCGGGCAATAAATGATTACTTCGATGAGCGTAACATGAAAGCCTTGGCAATTTCAATTTCTGAGAAGCAAAAAACATCCCTCATTGAGCGGAGCCAATATGCAAGTTTATTTAACCGGATGCATTCAAATAAAGAGGTTGTTAAATCTTTTAAAATTCGAAGTTTAGGAGAATTTGCTGTTGGAAGTTTGAATCCGTGTAAAATAGATTTGCGTGCAGAGGTAATACTTAGTGATTATGGGAAGGTTCCGTTAAAATTGAAACGTGTATGGATTTACTTTATTGATGGCTCTTCTGTTGAGTTAAAGGTTGCTCCACGTATAGCATTTGACTATAACGTTAGAGATATTGCTGCCATATTAGCACAAACGAATGTGAGTAGTGCAATACAAAAAGAGAATATGGAATCCAATCATGGTATGTATTATTATTTATCTGGCCGTGATTTACTTAACCAAGGAATCGCTCCCAATAAAATAATGTATTTAACGCTTAAGCCGTTACCGCAGAATATTAAAAATAATATTGAATTAAAGGATTTTATGAGTTGGGGTAGCAATAAACGACAGAAGAAAAAACGAAAAACACGAAATAAATAGAATGACTCCCTTACAAATATTTATTGGGCTAGCGAGCTACTTTATACTTCTACTTGGGGTTGGGTTTGTTACTGCAAAACGTTCAGGAGATTCTGGCTATTTTCTAGGTAATAAACAAAGTATTTGGTGGATGGTAGCTCTTGGAATGCTATCTGATTCTATGAGTGGAGTAAGCTTTATTTCAGTTCCAGGTGCTGTGGTTAATGTGAACTTTTCATATATGCAGGTTGTTTTTGGTTACTTTTTTGGGTATCTAATAATCTCCTACATACTACTTCCACTTTATTACAAAAGAAATCTAACATCCATTTATGAATATTTGGAGCAGCGTTTTGGAGCGGCAGAACAAAAAACGGGAGCATTTTTCTTTGTGATTTCAAGATTATTAGGTTCTGCCGGGCGCTTGTTTCTTACAGCAATAATTCTGCAAAAGTTCTTATTTGATCCTTGGGGTGTTCCTTTTGCACTTACTGTTTCAATAATTATAATACTAATATTAGCATATACATTTAAGGGTGGTATTGGCACTCTTGTGTTTACGGATGCGCTTCAAAGTACGTTTCTAATTGGCGGCTTATTTGTGTGTTTTGGGTTAATATATTTCTCACCCGAATTAGCGGATCTGACCTTTTCAGATTTATTTTTAAAGACTTCAAAATATACAAGCATTTTTAATTGGGATTATCTTTCTTCTAGTTATTTCGGTAAACATTTTGTTGGTGGAATATTCCTGTGTGTAGCGATGACTGGGCTTGATCAGAACATGATGCAAAAGAATTTAAGTTGTCGTAGTCTTAAAGATGCCCAAAAGAATATGCTTATGACTGCCTTTATTGTGGTTGTAGTAAATGTAGTATTTTTAAGTTTAGGAATATTGATGATAGAATTCCTGAATGCTACTGGGACATTAGAAAGTGTTGTTGCTCAAGGAACAGATTATATGTTTCCAACGATCGCATTGAATTACTTGGGAACAATTGGTGGGATTGCATTTATATTAGGGTTGTCGGCAGCAACCTTCTCTAGTGCTGACAGTGTTTTAACAACCCTAACCACTAGTACTTATTTTGATTTAATACAAATACATCTAAATCAACAATTAGATGATCATCAACGTTTAAAACGCCGAAGAATTCTCCATGTGATTTTTGCCATTTTACTCTGGGTCAGTATAATGGGATTTTATCAATTTTCGAGCGGTGCAATAATTGATGTAGTTCTGCAGTTAGCGAATTATACCTACGGTCCATTGCTTGGGTTATTTGCTTTCGGTATAATATCGAAAAAGAAACTCAATCCGATAGGTATGATTTTTGTATCACTAATTGTCCCAATTGTATGTTGGTATTTAGGTAAGAATGAATATGTATCTGACTTGATAGATGTAAATCCTCTCAGTTGGAAGTATGAGTTTGGATATGAGCTATTGCTTATAAATGGTATATTGTCGTTTGCTGGCTATTGGATTGTATCAATTATATCCAAGCGTCTTTAACATGCTTTTATAGCTTTGTTCTTTAGAAAATAGTCTAAAGAAGTATTCACCTTCCTCATCACGATCAATAATTACATGTTTAGGCGATGGCGTTAAACAATGTTGAATACCTCCAAATCCACCTATGCTCTCTTGATAAGCTGCAGTATGGAAAAATCCAATGTATAAAGGATCGTCTTTGCTATATTTTGGTAGGTATATCGCATTTATATGTTGCTCAGAATTATAATAATCATCACTATCACAGGTAATCCCTCCAAGTAATACTCTTTCATATTCTTCATTCCATCTATTAATCGGTAGCATGATAAACTTTTTATTAATAGCCCATGCATCGGGTAACTGGGTCATAAAGCTAGAGTCAATCATATTCCATTTTTCTCTATCGTTTTGAGCTTTTTGATCGAGAACACTAAATATAGTCCCACCAGATTCTCCAACAGTAAATGAACCAAATTCAGTGAAAATATCGGGCTCTGGTACTTCATTTTCCTCACATACTTGTTTAATCTGAGAAACAATCTCATTTGCCATGTACTCGTAATCATATGAAAAAGTAAGTGAGTTCTTAATAGGGAAGCCACCTCCGATGTTGAGAGTTTCTAATTCAGGGCATTCTTTTTTAAGTTCACAATATACTCGGAGACATTTGTGTAATTCATTCCAGTAATAAGCTGTATCGTAGATTCCTGTGTTGATGAAAAAGTGAAGCATTTTACATTTAACTTGAGGATTGTTTTTTATAGTAGAACGATAAAAAGGAACTATATCCTTGTACCCAATTCCCAACCGACTAGTGTAAAATTCAAATTTTGGTTCTTCTTCGGCAGCGATTCTTATACCACACTTAAATTCTTTATCTGTGTATTCTAATAATTGTGCTAGTTCTCGTTGGTTGTCAAAAACAGGTATCACGTTTTTCCAGTCATTATTAATTAAGTCTGCAATATTTTCAAGATAATTATCTCTTTTAAAACCATTGCACACTACGAATTTGTCTTTGTTAAGTTTACCTTGTTCTTCAAGAGCTTCGATGATGTTAATATCAAATGCAGATGACGTTTCTATATGTACGTCGTTGTTAAGTACTTCATCTAATACATGTTGAAAGTGGTTTGATTTAGTACAGTAACAATAGTAGTATTTTCCTTTGTAGTCTGACTTGGCAATGGCCACATTGAACCACGAACGAGCTCTTTTGATATTATCACTTATCTTAGGTAGATAGGTGAATTTCAACGGGGTTCCATATTGTTTGATGAGTTCATTCAATGGAATATCATGAAATGAAAGTTCTCCTTCTTCGCTCAATTGAAATTCCGGGATTGGGAAATCGAATGTTTGTTGAATGAGGTCGATATACTTATTTTTCATAATGTAACTTAGTTAGATTAATAAAAGTGTGCAAATATAAATGAGATGGATGTAATAATTTATGTTTATTCAAATTAATTGAAAGTTAATTATGCGATTATTACAAATCCATTCTGTTAATGAACATAATAAGCAGTATTTTTGTAGAGTAATTGGTAATTAATCAAATAAAGCATGAGTAAAATTAGTGTTATTGGAGCAGGAAACGTAGGCGCAAGTTGCGCAGAGTACATTGCAATCAAAAACTTCGCTGAAGAAGTGGTATTGTTAGACATCAAAGAAAATTTCGCGGAAGGTAAGGCGATGGATTTAATGCAAACCGCTGCATTAAATGGTTTTGATACCCGTATTATTGGTTCTACAAATGATTATTCCAAAACACAAGGTAGTGACGTTGTGGTTATTACTAGTGGTATTCCTAGAAAACCGGGAATGACCCGTGAAGAATTAATCGGAATAAATGCTGGTATTGTTAAATCTGTTATGGAGAACTGCTTACAACACTCTCCAGAGGCAATATTTGTAATTGTATCAAACCCAATGGATACAATGACATATCTCGCCAAGTCAAATGCTGGTCTTCCAAAAAATAGAATTATTGGTATGGGTGGAGCACTTGATTCTGCTCGTTTTCGTTATTTCTTAAGTCAATCATTAGATTGCCCGATGTCTGACGTAGAAGGTATGGTTATTGGCGGACACGGTGATAAAACGATGATACCATTAACTCGTTTGGCTTCATACAAAGGCGTTCCTGTTAGTGAATTTCTAAGTGAAGAGAAATTAGCTAAAATTAAAGCAAGTACTATGGTAGGTGGTGCAACACTAACTGGTATGTTAGGTACTTCAGCATGGTATGCCCCAGGTGCAGCGGTTTCAACATTAGTTCAATCAATAGTTTGTGATCAAAAGAAAATGATGCCTTGTTGTGTTGAATTGAATGGTGAATATGGAGAGTCGGATATTTGTATTGGAGTACCTGTTGTTTTAGGTAAATCTGGTTGGGAGAAGATTGTTAACCTTGATTTAAATGATTCAGAAAAAGCGGAATTTAAAGCTTCTGCAGATGCAGTAAGAGCAATGAACTCAAGCTTGTAAGAAATATTAATCTTTTCTTAAAGTCGTTAGGTGCATTCATCTAACGACTTTTTTATATATATGAAGTTGTTCTCTAAAGGCGTTTGGATGATGTTAATAGCCAGTCTTGGATTTGGCTTCATGAATGTATCTGTAAAATCTATTTCAGGAATGCATGTTTCGGAGGTGGTGTTTTTTAGGGCTTTAGTGCAAATATTAATATCAGCAGTAATTCTATGGCGACTCAAGGAGAGTCCTTGGGGGAAGAATCCAAAATTACTTATCATGCGCGGATTCTTTGGTTCAATGGGACTATTGAGTTATTTCTACTCCCTTCAAGTAATGCCATTGTCGAATGCCTTAGTCATACATTATTTATCACCTATTTTAACAACACTTCTGGCTTTTATCATAGGAGATGAAAAAGTTCGTCCGATTCAATGGTTGTTCTTCTCATTATCTTTTATTGGTGTAGTAGTTGTGAATGGAGTTTCTAGTTTAGTAACATGGGATGGAATACTGGCAGGTTTAGGTGGAGCAATTTTTTCTGCTTTAGCTTATAATACAATTAGACGTTTAAAGGGTATTGAAAATCCAAATGTAGTCGTTCTTTACTTTCCCTTAGTTACATTGCCTATTTCTTTTGTATTTCCAGCAACAGGGATGGGAGAGTGGCGCATGCCAATAGATATAGAATGGATGTGGTTGTTACTCACCGGAGTGTTTACCCAGGTGGGTCAATTTTTCATGACGCGTGCGTATCAAGAAGCTGAAACTAGACTTGTTTCGGGTATAAGTTATGCTGGAATTCTTTGGGGAACAGGTTTTGGGTTATTACTTTTTAACGAGACGTATTCAATTATCCAGTATTTAGGTATGATAATGGTTTTGGGAGGAATGGTTTTAAATGTACGTTCAAATAGAGGTCTAGGGTTTAGGCGTTAATCATCTCTTTCCCATGTTCTTAATTCTTTTGTTTTGTCAAAAACCACATGAATGATGTCTTTCTCTCCATCATTAAACTCTTTTTTTCTTCTTATCATCATTAGCTTGGCTGTTTTTTCAACGGCAGGCATTTTATGGGTAATAAATCCAGTTGCTCCACCCCACGAAAAATCTGGTACAAATTGACGTGGAAAACCAGCACCAAATAAATTACAGGCAACACCAACAACAGTTCCGGTATTGAACATTGTATTAATTCCGCATTTTGAGTGGTCACCCATAATTAATCCACAAAATTGCTCTCCAGATTTTTCAAATCGTTGGCTGCTATAGTTCCAAACTTTTACTTCGTCGTAGGTGTTTTTGAGATTGGAACAATTTGTATCTGCACCAATATTACACCATTCACCTAATACAGCATTTCCCAGGAATCCATCGTGTCCTTTATTAGAAAAACCTTGAACGCTGACGTTATTTACTTCACCTCCAATATTACAATAAGGACCAAGAGATGTAGAGCCATATATTTTAGATCCCATCTTTATATTTGACCCTTCTCCCATAGCGAATGGGCCACGGATAATACTGCCTTCCATAATCTGTGCATTTTTACCAATATAGGCGGGCCCTTCACTAGTATTGAAAACAACACATTCTGCCGTTGCTCCCTCCTCTAAAAAAACCGGGTGATTACCAATAACTGTATTGGTTCTAGATAAGGTTTGTGTAGATCTGTTTTGTGTAATACGCTTAAAATCCGCATTGATTTCAATACCTGTGTATTTAAAAATATGAAAAGGCCTTGAGATGGTAATAAGTTCACTGTCAAGTTCAACTGAATCAATCCCATTACCCTTAATTGCAACGATATTATTTTGAACTTTAATTGTAGAATTTTCGGGAGCAGTTAAGATACCTTCAATGATTTCTTTATTGGGTATAATATTCCCTTGAATGCGAATGCTTGGACTTACAGCACAGGGATACTTTACATTTAGATAATCCCTTGTTTCAAAACCAAAAGAATTTGCATTTAGATCATGAGCCCATTTTTCAGCGATTGTTAGAATTCCAACTCGGATATCTGCGACCGGTCGAGTCCACGATAGGGGGTACAAATCTGAATAATTATCGTTTTCAAAAAAGGATATTATCATAATTCAAAAGTAGCCCAATTTCAACAATCCCAAAAATAAAAAAGGCTCGCAGTTGCGAGCCTCTTCAATTGAATATCTATTTTAAGGTTACTTCTTTCCGTAACGCTTCATGAACTTATCGATACGTCCTGCAGTATCAACTAAGTTTTGTTTTCCTGTGTAGAATGGGTGAGATTCTGAAGAGATCTCCAGTTTGTACAATGGATACTCGTTGCCATCTTCCCATACAATAGTTTCTTTAGTTTCAACACAACTTTGTGTGATGAAGGAATGATCACAGCTCATGTCTTTGAAGACAACTTTACGGTAACTGCTTGGATGTATATCGTTTTTCATTAATATCTTTTCTTAAAGGACTGCAAAAATAAACCAAACAATAATATTTTCAAAATGTAGTTTAATCTCCTAATCCTTCGAGCCTAATTCTTCCTCCCTGATCAGTTCCTGATGATTGATTAAAATTACAATCAAAGGCCTTCATGTCGAAACTTTTAGGAACCTCAAACGGAATAGCTTCATATTTAATTTTTCGATTTTTTTGGATCCCATTCATAAAGTATCCAAATATTGGCATGGCCATACGAGCACCCTGACCTAAATAAGAAGTTCTTACTCTCACCGTTGGGTCATCTGCACCAACCCAAGTTGCACAAACTAAGTTGTTAGTAATCGCCATAAACCAACCATCTGCAGCACCTTGTGTTGTTCCTGTTTTACCACCAATACTTCCTTTTAACTCATATCTACCCATTAATCCTGCGGCAGTACCCCTTCTAACTACTCGTTCTAACAAATGAGTCATCGTATAAGCTTTATCTTCACTTAGTACTTGGTCGTGTTTAGGATTATTGAATTCCGCAACAACATTTCCTTCTTTATCTTCTATACGTGTAATAAATGAAGGTTCAATCCATAATCCTTTATTTACAAAAGCAGAATAAGCAGAAGCCATTTCATAAACTGATAATTCGACAGTTCCTAAACAAATTGATGGTACGTGAGGAATTCGGTCCTTTTCAATTCCTATACGCTCTGCAAACTGAACTACCATATCTGGACTATTTTCACCCAAACTTTTCATGACTTGCGCGGTAATGAGATTGTCGGATAAGGCCAATCCCTTCCAAATCGGCCAGATGCCACCTTCTTTACCATCAAAATTCCTTGGTGACCATGGTTTACCTCCAGACATAAAAACAGTTCTCTCTCTGGGAAATTCAGTACACGGATTATATTTATTGATATCTATTGCAGTTGCATATACAATGGGTTTGAATGTAGAACCTACTTGTCTGCGAGCATTAATATTTACATGATCATATTTAAAATGCGCATGGTTTATTCCACCTACCCATGCCTTGACAAAACCTGTTTGGGGCTCAATTGCAATAAAACCTGCGTGAAGTATCTTTTTTACGTAGGACATTGAATCGTATGGACTCATCAATGTATCCAGATCTCCATTCCATGAAAATATGGTCATGTCAACCGGCTTTTTCAATTCTTCAATAATTTGGTTGTGTAAAAGTCCATTACTTTTTAAATTTTTATACCTTTCGGTTCTTTTCAAGGCATCTTCAATAAAATTAGGTATTACTCGACGAGTAGATAAGTAGCGCCAAGGTTTATCCTTGCCCCATTGTTTTAGGAAATCTTTTTGAAATTTCTTAAGATGTTTCGTGACTGCAGCTTCCGCAGTTTTTTGCATATCCGCATTAATAGTGGTGTATATCTTTAATCCACTTCTGTATAAGTCGTAATTGTTTTCTTTACACCAATCTTTTAGATGTTGACCTAAATAAGTTTTGAAATAATTTGCAATTCCTTGAGAGGTTGCCGGTCTGTAATCAAGTTTAATGTCAGTTTCCTTTAATAAATTAAAACTATCATTTGAAAGATAGCCGTATTTATTCATTTGTTGTAAAACTATATTTCGCCTGCTTTTTGAATTCTCAGGATTCCGCTTTGGATTATACCTAGAATTGGCTTTTAGCATTCCAACAAGAACAGCTGCTTCCTCTACCTTTAAATTTTTTGGCTCTTTATTAAAGAACTCGTGTGATGCTGCTTGAATACCAAACGAAGTGCCAGAAAAAGGAACCGTATTCAAATACATCATTAAAATTTCATCCTTAGTATACCGTTTTTCGAGCTGAACAGAAATTACCCATTCTTTAAATTTTTGGTTAATCCTTCCCAATTTACCAGTAGGTTTTTCAAATCTGCTAAATAGGTTTTTCGCTAACTGTTGAGTAATTGTACTAGCACCACCATCGCTACCAAATGAAAAAACAGCCCTTATGGTACCCCGTAAATCTATTCCAGAATGACTTCTAAATCTTACATCCTCCGTAGCAATTAATGCATCAATAACGTGAGGACTTAGCTCTTTATATTCGATGTTGGTTCTGTTTTCGTAAAAGAATTTTCCAATTAGAACACCATTTTCATCCAGTATTTCAGAGCTGAGTGCATTTTTTGGATTTTCTAAATCTTCAATTTCGGGCATTTCTCCAAGCATCCCATAAGATACTCCCCAAAAAAACAAAGGAATCATCGCCACGGCAATAAAGAAAAACAACCACAGCCTACCATTTAGTTTAAATCCTGACATAAAGAGATGATGTGCTCAAATATACAAAATAATTAAGCAGATTTTTATGGCTCATTTTCCTCAATCCATTGCAAATAGGCTTGCCAATCAAGGTCGGATGCCAATATTTTGAGGTTGTCGGCATTTATTAAAACTACCACGTATTCAAACAACCCTTTCGATGCAAAATAGTCATTTTGACGAGTAATAAAATCCTTGTAAAATTTAGTCTTTGATTGCGATTCAAAGTTTTCAACCGTGATAAGATATTTTTCTAATGTAGTTAGTGTAGGTCCCAATTGAATATTTTCTAAACTAAACTCTTTGTTGTTTAGGTCAGAAATGGAAGCTTTAACTAAATTTACATTGCTGTTTCGAGGAATAATTATCAAACACGATAAGTGGTCAGTGCTACCAAAACTACTATATTTTAATCCTGTATTGATGCTTTGTGAGGACCCGGTGTCATTTTTGGCTCGAGTAATTCTTTCTCTCGCATCTAATAAACTTTTACTTCGGACGGCAACATCTGTATTAGGATAGTCAATAGTTAGCTGCTCAAAAATTCCAAATGCTTTATCATTTCCCAGCTTTACTTGACAAAGTGCATAAACAAAATCAAATCTTGGTTGAAGTGAATTTCCAGAATATTCCTTATCTGTTTCTAACTTTATGGATACTGCTTCTGCCAAATTACCTTTTTGGTATGCGACAATCATCGAGTCATAGCGATTTTGGATTATTTTGTTACTTTCTGTTTGTGTTGATTTGATAATATTAACTGTGTTGGGATTCTCAAGCATCTTAAGGTAGACGCTATTTGGATATTGTTTTCTTAAACTATCCTTATAGGCATTGCTTAAATCATTATTTTGCGCTAATCTGTAGAGTTTCGATAACTCATAGAATACTTGTGGTTTGTATTCGCTGTTTGAATAACGTTTCAATAGGTCTAAATATTGGTAAATTGAACTACCGTATTCATTTAACCTAACATTATATATTTCTGCCGATTTTAACAAGGACTCTTCAATTTCAGTGAGCATCTTATCTTGTTGCTCTTTTTTCAAAGGAAGATTAGCATAATAACGTCTATCTTCTTTCGGAATATCTTGAAGTAAAGTGGTATCTATCTCTGGTTCGTCAACTGAAGTATCCGACTGATTATTATTGTTTACATTATTTTGAAGCAATATTTTCTGGGCCATACTTCTATATTTCCAGAAATCTGTATTGCTTCTTTTACCCCATTTTCTTTGGAATTCAGCCATGCCATTTTTTCTGGTAACCACGCTGTAGAATGGGAATGAACTCCCGCCATTATTACCTCCAGGTAACATGGTGTTACCCATTGGCGGTCTGTTGAAGTTATTGTTGTTTTTGTTATACTGCTGATTTGCTAATCTTTCTTTTTCAGCTTTTTCTAACTTCTTGGCATCTTTTATTTTACTTTCTCTAAAGTCTTTATCAAGGGCCATCCTAATTAACGAATCATTGGATTTAATTCTAACTAGGTGCTCGAGCAAATCTGATAGGATAGCATTTTTCTTGAGGATTTCCTCAAAGTCAGGATGCTTTTCATCTAGAGAGCGATTAGCAGAGTCATAATATAAACCAGCTTTTTCGTATAGACGATTTTCGTAATGTATATCTCCAAGCTTTACAAAAGATGTGGTCTTCTGAGCATTGTCGTTCTTTGAATTCCTAACAGATGTAATCAATATTTGAATAGCTTTTTCCTGATTTCCAGAATTTAAATCATTTAATGCCATTCGGTAATAGATTTTCCCTAAATAATCAATGTTTTTATCGTCTCTCAACATTTGCTGAAGAATGCGATTCGCTTTTTTATAATCTTTCTGTTTGGCTGATAGGATACTAACCTGTTCAATCTGTGAATTGAAAGTTAATTCATAAGGCGGATTAAATTTGGGTACTTTAGAATAAAAATATTCCGATTTACTGTAGTTCCCTAATTTTTGATAGCTCTGACCTAATGCAAAATACACACGATATTTATCCATCCTATTTCTAAGTTTTGGCAATGCCTTTTCCAGGTATTGAGATGATAAAGTATATCGTTGTTGTGTATGATAAACCTCTCCTAATGTTAGGTCAGATAAGTAATCAAGTGACTTTGGTAAGTCAGTATTCTTTCGAATGGCCGTAGCCATAGCTTCAGCTTCTATTATTTTATCTTGAAGAATTAATGATTGAACCGACCACAGTTTTGCTGAAAAAAGTATCTCTGGATCACTAAATTGTGTTGCTACATAATCAAATATATTTAGGGCAGCAATCGCATCTCCCTTGAATAAATAAGCTTTTCCTGTAAGTAAATATGCATCGTCGACCCATTTGCTTCCTGGGTGTTTGTCTATCATAGTGCTAGCTCTTTTAATGGCATCATCCATAGCGGCCATGTTAGATTCCAATGATTTTACAGAGCCATAATTGAAAATACGAATTGGTTTTCTGAAATCCTCTTTGTAATCCTCTCGAACTTTATCCCGGGTTTCTAACCAAATCTTTTCAGCATTGAAATAAGTATTGTAATGAGCTAATGTATTATGCCATTGCTTGTATGTCCAACTTTCTTCGTTCCCACAAGCAGATATCCACAACGACACAATTAACCAACCGAATATTTTTATTCTTTCTCTGATGCCTGCAAATCTCATAGATTTATCCGTTAAAAACGATATTTTTGGACAATTATTCGACATTATACCAAATTCATGGAGAAAAGGAAGCGTAAAATTATTTCTAAACTGCGAAACAAACACAGATTTGTTATAATAAACGATAACACTTTCGAGGAAAAGTTTTCTTTCAGACTTACGCTGCTAAATATATTAAGTTTGGCATCGGTATTACTTATAGTCTTTTCTTTGTCTATGTACGCAATTTTTGCATATACGCCCATGAGAAATTTAATCCCGAAAGAATTAACTGGAAGTGAAAGATTGGAATTGATTCAATTGAATCAGGAATTGTTGGATGTAAAACAAGAATTGGAAACAAGAAATCATAAGTTAGGAGTAATGAACGATTTGCTTTCTGGAAAAGAAACGAATTATGATAGCTCATCTGTAAGACCAAATTCCAACCGATCAAATTAAGTTTAGGACAGGATTTCAATGACTTAATTGTATCTTTGTACGAGCATTAAGAATATGATTGGTAATACTAAACAAAAAAGTACTTCTAGTAGTCAAGGCTTACTAAATTTAGTAGGGGCGGGTACCGTTATTAAAGGAGATATTAAATGTAGCGGTGATATTCGCATAGATGGTACAGTCGAAGGAAATGTTGAAGTGTCTCAAAAGGTAGTAGTAGGTATTACGGGGATAGTGGTTGGAAATATCAAATCTGAAGATACAAGTATTTCAGGAAAGGTTGAAGGTAATATAAAATCAGATGAAAGCACTGTATTACATGGTTCTGGTACAATAAATGGAGATATTTCTACAAAGAAAATTATCATTGAGCAAGGGGGGAATTTTAATGGATTATGTAAAATGGATGCATTAAGCTCCGTTGATACTTTACCAAATAATATCAATAATGAACAAGGCGAATAAGTCGTCTAATAATACCTCGCGTTTAACGGGTATAGCCATGCAAATGATGATAACTATTTTAGTATTCACATTGGTTGGTTATTTCATAGATACTCAAATTAATATTAAGTTTCCTATCGGAATTTTACTTGGTTCCATCTCCGGAATTGGAATTGCCTTATATAGAGTTTTCAAATTACTGTAGCATAATTATGAAAAGATTAGATTATCAGACGCGTACAATTTTCTTAACTTTTTCTATCCTTTGCAGCATTTTTTTTGCTGCAAAAATTACGAGTAACGAAATACATTCTTGGGTTTATTTTGGTATTGTATTCATGGGTGGATTGTTTTTATTGATAAATAGGTGGATTACCAAGGACGAAAAGAACCCAAATCAAGGTATTCGAAGATTAATGATTTCATCAATGATTCGTCTATTTGTTGTAGTTATCTATTTGGGTATCAGCCTATATAATTTTAGACCGTTGGAGTTGAAAAATGTATTGATTTATGTTTTTTCATTTCTTTTATATCTTTTCTTTGATATTTATGAAATGCGTACTAAATTGCGACCCGATTCGGAAAAATCTAATGATTAAGCAAGTGTCTGAAATTCAATCGATTAGGAGTTTGAAGTTAGTTGTAAAAATTTTAACATTTTCAATTTTCACGCTGTTTTACAACTCGGATGCGAATGCTACGAGTGTCGAAAAGGTAGAACACACGGAAAATTTAGGAGCTGAATCCCACAAAGAAGAAAAGTTTCAACCAGGAAAAATGATCATGGAGCATATAGCAGATGCTCATGATTGGCATTTGTGGGGTGAGGGGCACGAATCAGTGACTATTCCCTTGCCAGTTATTCTCTATACTGAAAGTAGAGGATTAACAACTTTTATGTCCAGTAAATTTGAACATGGGCATGCTAGTTTTGAAGGTTTTATTTTGAACGAGGAGGGTGTTGTAATTTGGGAGGATGAGTCAAATGAAGAAGCAATTTACGATATAAGCATAACGAAAAATGTGTTACAACTATTTATTGGTGTAATTTTTCTCATGTTTGTCGTTATAAGAATGGCCCGTCATTATGGCAAAAGAGTTGGGAAATCGCCTAAAGGTGGATATCACTTGATAGAGCCCCTGATTTTGTTCATACGAGATGATATAGCTAAGCCTTCGATTGGTGGTAAAACAGAGCGATTTATGCCTTTATTATTAACCATCTTCTTCTTTATTTTTACGCTTAATTTATTTGGACTTATTCCTGTGTTTCCCGGTGGTGCCAACGTAACAGGAAATATTGCTATAACGATGGTCTTGGCAGTAATTGTTTTTGTTACTGTAAATATTCACGGAAATAAATATTATTGGAAACACATTTTTTTACCAGATGTACCCGTCTGGATGTATATAATTATTATTCCAATCGAATTATTAGGAGTATTCTTGAGACCTTTTGTTTTGATGTTGCGTCTATTTGCGAATATAACTGCGGGGCACATCATAATTTTAGGTTTCTTTAGCTTGATTTTCATATTTGGTGCAATGAAACCTGGGTTGGGTTACGCAGTAAGTCCCCTGAGTGTTGCATTTACTGTTTTCATGAGTGTATTAGAGTTATTAGTAGCTTTTTTACAGGCCTTTGTATTTACATTATTATCAGCCATTTATATAGGAATGGCAACAGAAGAACATCATTAATAAATAAAAAATAAAAACACATTGTTATGAGTCTATTGAACACAATTTTGGAAGCAACAGATTTAGCTGCTGCTTACAGTAAAATGGGCGCCGCAATTGGCGCTGGGTTAGCCGCTATTGGTGCGGGTTTGGGAATTGGTCGTATTGGTGGTAGTGCCATGGAATCAATTGC
>JAURNR010000022.1 GCA_030830065.1 Bacteroidota bacterium
GGAAGCAACAGATTTAGCTGCTGCTTACAGTAAAATGGGCGCCGCAATTGGCGCTGGGTTAGCCGCTATTGGTGCGGGTTTGGGAATTGGTCGTATTGGTGGTAGTGCCATGGAATCAATTGCTCGTCAGCCAGAATCATTAGGAGATATTCGTGCAAACATGATCGTTGCAGCTGCATTGGTTGAAGGTGCAGTTTTCTTCGCTATCGTAGTTTGTCTATTGATTCTATTTTTGTAAAAAAATCAAACAGGGGTGGCTTAGGCCATCCCTTTTAACACTAAAATAATGCAGTTAGTAACACCCGCTATAGGTTTATTGTTTTGGATGCTGTTAACCTTCAGCATAGTATTGTTTATTTTAAAGAAATTCGCGTGGAAACCTATTCTGACACACATTAAAGATAGGGAAGAAACCATATCTAATGCGTTAAGTCAGGCTGAAAAAGCTCGTGAAGATATGGCGCGTTTGCAAGGTGAGAATGAACAATTTTTAGCTGATGCACGTCAAGAACGTGATGCTATGTTAAAAGAAGCTCGTGAAATGAAAGAAAAAATCATTGGTGAAGCAAAAGGAGCTGCTGATGAAGAAGCGAAAAAACTAATCACTCGTGCACAAGAGGAAATTAACAAGCAAAAACTTGCTGCTATGGATGAACTTAAGAAAGAGGTAGCAGGATTTTCAGTTCAGATTGCCGAAAAATTGTTAGCACAGAATTTAGAAAATAATGACGCTCAAAAGAAATTAATTGAGCATCAATTAAACGAATTGACCCAAAAAGCACAAGCTTAAATATATGTCAGAGTACAAAATTGCCTCTCGGTACGCTAAAGCCCTTTTCGATAAGGCCAAGGAATTAAAAGTATTGGATACGATAAAGGCAGATATGGAACATTTGAAGAAAATTACTGAAGAAAGTCGTGATTTTAGAATCTTTTTAAATAGTCCATTGTACAAAAAGGCAGTTAAACAAAATTCGTTAGACACTCTCTTTAGTTCGTCTCATGAATTAACTAAAGGTATATATAAATTGATGGTAGATAAATTCCGTGAGACTTATATACCTTCTATGGGCAAGGCATTTATTCAAATGTACAACAAAGACAATAACATTGTTGATGTATATGTAGAGAGTGCTTTGGAACTTGATAAAAAAGTTTTAGCCGAGATTGAGGCTTTTGTTAAAAAAGAAACCGAAGCTAAATCTGTTGTTTTACACACGTCGGTAGACAAAGAAATTATGGGTGGTGTTACCATTGAATTCGAAGGTAAAATTTTCGATAACACCGTTTTAACTCAGTTGAAAAATATTAAAAAAGAACTTCAAATAGCATAAAATTATGTCACAAATCAGGCCAGACGAAGTATCCAGCATATTAAAAGACCAAATTTCTGGTTTTAGTAGTGCTGCTAGTTTAGAAGAAGTAGGTACTGTACTTCAAGTAGGAGACGGTATTGCACGTATTTACGGACTTTTCGGAGTTCAAAGCGGTGAGCTTGTAGAATTTGAAAACGGTGTTCGTGCCGTTGTATTGAACCTTGAGGAAGATAACGTTGGTGCCGTATTAATGGGTAGCAGTGTTGATATCAAAGAAGGGGATAAAGTAAAACGTACAAACAAGATTGCAAGTATCAAGGCTGGTCATGGTATGCTTGGACGTGTTGTTAATGCACTAGGTGAGCCAATCGATGGTAAAGGTCCGATTGAAGGTGACACTTACCAAATGCCGTTGGAAAGAAAAGCACCAGGAGTTTTATTCCGTGAGCCAGTAACAGAACCACTTCAAACAGGTATCAAAGCTATCGATGCAATGATTCCAATTGGTAGAGGTCAGCGTGAGCTAATCATTGGAGATCGTCAGACAGGTAAAACTGCAATTGCTATTGATACTATTATAAACCAGAAAGAGTTCTACGAAAGTGGAAATCCTGTTTATTGTATTTATGTTGCTTGTGGACAGAAAGAATCTACGGTAAAGCAAGTAGTTAAATCTCTTGAAGAGAATGGAGCAATGCCATACACTGTTGTTGTTTCTGCTCCTGCATCTGCACCCGCACCATTGCAATTCTTTGCACCAATGGCGGGTTGTGCAATTGGAGAATACTTCCGTGATTTAGGTTTGCCAGCACTTGTTGTTTACGATGATCTTTCGAAGCAAGCTGTTGCGTATCGAGAGGTATCATTACTTCTTCGTCGTCCACCAGGGCGTGAGGCATATCCTGGAGACGTATTCTATCTGCATAGCCGTTTGTTAGAAAGAGCTTGTAAGTTAAACTCAAACGATAATATTACACAAAACATGAACGACCTTCCTGAAGGTCTTCAGGGAAAAGTAAAAGGTGGTGGATCTTTAACTGCATTGCCGATCATTGAAACTCAAGCAGGTGACGTATCAGCATATATCCCCACAAACGTAATTTCTATTACTGACGGACAGATTTTCCTAGAATCTAACTTATTTAACTCTGGTGTGCGTCCTGCAATTAACGTGGGTATCTCTGTATCTCGTGTGGGTGGTAATGCTCAAATCAAGTCAATGAAGAAGGTGGCAGGTACATTGAAGCTTGACCAAGCACAATATCGCGAACTTGAAGCCTTTGCTAAGTTTGGTTCCGATCTTGATGCCGCAACTAAATCAGTATTGGACAAAGGTTCTAGAAACGTAGAAATGTTGAAGCAGCCTCAATACACTCCACAAACAGTTGAAAAGCAAATTGCAATGATTTATTTAGGAACGAAGAATTTGCTACGTTCTGTTCCTGTAAATAAAGTAAGAGAGTTTGAGCAGACATTTGTAGATTATCTGGAGGCGAAGCATAGAGATGTACTGGATACATTGAAGTCAGGTAAGCTAGATGATAAAGTTACTTCTACGCTTGAAAAAGTAGGAGCGGAGATCGCTAAAAACTATTCAGCCTAACAAATAAAGAACAAAACGCATGTCGAATCAAAAAGAGATACGAGCGAGAATTTCTTCAACCATCAGTACGCAGCAAATTACCAAAGCGATGAAGTTGGTAAGTGCTACTAAGTTGAGAAAGGCGAGTGAGGCCATCACACGCATGCGTCCTTATGCCTTGAAATTGCAAGGTATTATGTCCAATCTTCAAGAAAGTGCGGATGATGATCAATTATCGGTTTATTTTCAACAAAGAGAAGCAAGAAAGATTGCTATAGTTGTTATAACTTCAGACAGAGGATTGTGTGGGGCTTTCAATGCTAATGTAATCAAGAAAACACGCGGATTAATCTCGGATATAGAAAAAGGTGAAGGTTCATGGATGAACTGGACAAAATTAATGGGTGGAAAAAAGTTAAATACCCATGATAATGTAGAGATTATTTGTATAGGTAAAAAAGGAGCAGAAGGATTGAAGCGTTTAGGTTACTCAGTTAACACAGATTACATAGATATTCTAAATGGAATGAATGCTGATGTTGCTTTTGGATCTGCAGATAAGCTAATTAACCGTTTTATAAGCGGTGATTTAGATAGAGTTGAAGTAGTTTATAATCAATTTAAAAATGCAGCTACACAAATCTTATCTCACGAAACGTTGCTACCAGTATCAAGTAGTGCTTCTGAAAGTTCTAATGTCAATTCAGATTACTTGTTTGAACCTAGCAAAGTAGATATACTCAAAGATTTAATCCCAAGAAGTGTAAAAACACAGCTTTATCGTGCCATTTTAGATTCGTTGGCGTCAGAACATGGTGCAAGAATGGTGGCAATGGATAAAGCTACTGAAAATGCGGGTGAATTATTGGGTGATTTACGTTTAGCATACAACCAAGCACGTCAGGCAGCAATCACTAGAGAAATTTCGGAAATTGTTGGAGGTGTTGCAGCCCTTGAAGGTTAATTAATTTTAAATTTAAATATCAAAAGGGTAGTAAATTGCTACCCTTTTTTATTGATGGGTATTTTCTACACGCGACACTTCGATGTATTTATGAGTTGCTTTAATCTTACTAACTAGAATTTCTAAATCTTCAGAATTATTTACCATAATTTCTAATTGGCCTCCAAAAGTTCCATCTTCATTTGCACGAATATTTATACTCTTCATGTTAACCTCCATATCCTTGGAAATAATATCGGTTATTTTACTCACGATACCTACGTCATCTAGTCCCTTTACCTCTATGTGAGCTTCAAAGGATGTTTCGTAGATATCTGGCCAAGAAGCAGGGATAATTCGGTAACCGTATTGGCTCATAAGTTTAGAAGCGTTAGGACAGGTGGTTCTATGAATTTTAACTCCTTCTCCCACAGTAACAAAACCAAAGATAGCCTCTCCTGGTAGTGGATTGCAACATTTAGCCAATGAATAGGGCATTTCATAATCTTCCCCGAAAACAATCTGTGTATTTTTCTTTTTTTCCTTCTTTGGTAGAGGTTCAGTTTTGTTTTTTTCTTCAATTATATCCAATAAGATCTCTCGAGTCATACGGATCTTACTTTTCGCTACTGCATGAAAAAATTCATTTGGTGTATCGTATTTATAATATTTAGTAAGTAATAAACTATTATGTTCAGTGAATTCTACATCATGTTTCATGAACATGCGTTCCATAATTGTTCGCCCTCTACCCGATAGTTTAGTTTTCTCATCTTTGAGGTATTCACGGATTTTTGATTTCGCTCGTCCGGTTTTAACAATTTCAAGCCAGTTATTTGTAGCCCTGGCCTTAGAGGTGGTTAAAATTTCAACAATATCGCCATTCTTTAGTTCTTGTTGGATAGAAACTAATTTGTTATTTACCTTGGCACCAATTGTTCTAAGTCCAATTTCGGTATGAATGTTAAACCCAAAATCTAGTGCTACAGCACCTACGGGTAAAGATTTTACATCTCCTTTTGGTGTAAATACATAGATATCTTCACCGAGAAGTGTGGTTTTGAATTCATTAACTAAATCAAGCGCAGTAAGGTCGTTATTTTCTATAGTATCTTTTACTGCATTTAACCAATTATCAAATGCGTTATCCTGCGGAGTATGATTAGATTCTTCACCTTGCTCCGCTTTGTATCTCCAATGAGCAGCAAGTCCTCTTTCTGCAATATCGTCCATACGTTTACTGCGAATTTGAACTTCAACCCATCTTCCTTTTGGTCCTAAAACTGTTGTGTGTAATGCCGAATAACCGTTATTTTTTGGCCTACTTAGCCAATCTCTTAATCTTCCTTCATGTGTACGGTATTTATCTGTAATGATACTGTAGACCCTCCAACAGTCTGCTTTTTCTCTTTCTATGGGTGTATCTATTATTACTCGAATTGCAAATGCGTCAAATATTTCCTCGAAGGGAATTACCTGATTTTTCATTTTTCGGTTAATACTAAATATACTTTTAGGTCGCCCTTTTATTTCAGAGATATTTAATCCCGAGTTTGCCAATTCTGTTTTTAATGGCTCAATAAATTCGCGTATGTAACGTTGCCTGCTTGATTTAGATTCAGCAATTTTATTGGAAATAAATCTGTATTGCGTGATGTCTGTGTATTTCAGAGCCAGGTCTTCCATTTCAGATTTTATCGCATTTAGACCGAGTCTATGGGCTAGTGGAGCATAGATATAGATAGTTTCAGATGCAATTTTTAGTTTCGTTCTTACGGGAACAGCCCCAAGGGTTCGCATATTATGGAGGCGATCACACAGTTTAATTAAAATTACTCTTAAATCTTCCCCTAATGTGAGAAGCATTTTCTTGAAGTTTTCAGCCTGTAAACTATTATTACTTGTAGGAACTGACTCAAAAACTACTGATATTTTAGTTAATCCGCTAATAATATTGGCAACTTTAGTACCAAATCGTCGTTCTATTTCATCGAGGTTAATGTCCGTATCTTCAACAACATCATGTAATAAAGCAGAAATTACAGATGTTGCTCCTAATCGCAACTCACCTGCTGCAATTTGAGCAACAGCAAGAGGATGAAAAATATAAGGCTCTCCACTTTTTCGCACTGTACCCTCATGAGCACGAGCGGCAAAGTCAAAAGCCTCACGAATTTTCTTGGTTTTCTCCTTTGAGATATTTTTTCCTAAGGTCCTTAGCAGTTGACGGTATCGTTTCAACAGCTCATGTCTGTATGCTTCATAAACTTCACCGTCTAATAATGCCATATTTCTTATTTATTCAATTCTGCAAAATGGTGGAAGAAGCGAGGAATTGTCTCAATTCCTTTAAAATAATTAAATACTCCATAATGCTCGTTAGGACTATGTATAGCGTCAGAATCTAAACCAAATCCCATTAAAACAGTTTTAGTTTCTAATTCTTTCTCAAATAATGCAACAATTGGAATACTTCCACCACCACGCGTAGGTATAGGTTCTTTACCAAAAGTGTCATGCATTGCTGCAGCTGCGGCCTTAAATGGAATACTATCTGTTGGAGTAACCACTGGCTCACCACCGTGATGAGGAGTTACCTTAACTCGTAAACCTTTTGGCGCAATACTTGCAAAATGCTTAGTAAAGAGTTCTGTGATTTCATCCGAAATTTGATTGGGTACTAATCGCATAGATATTTTGGCGTAAGCTTTACTCGGTAGTACAGTTTTTGCGCCTTCTCCAGTGTAACCACCCCAAATTCCATTAACATCCAGAGTTGGTCGAATACCAGTTCTTTCAAGTGTTGAAAATCCAGATTCACCCATGACATCATCAATGTCTAAGTGCTGCTTGTATTCACTTAGATTAAATGGAGTTTTACCCATAGCATCGCGATCTGCTTGAGATACTTCCAATACTTTATCATAAAATCCAGGGATCGTGATATGGTTATTTTCATCTTTTAATGAGGCTATCATTTCGCATAAAACATTTATTGGGTTTGCAACTGCTCCTCCATAAACACCTGAATGAAGATCAATATTTGGGCCTGTCACCTCTACTTCTACATAGCTTAACCCTCTTAAACCTACGTCAATAGAAGGTAAATCATTTGCCAACATTGAAGTATCAGAAATTAAAATCACATCCGCCTTCAATTTTTCTTTGTTGTTTTTACAATATGTACCTAAGTTATTACTACCAACCTCTTCTTCTCCCTCAATCATAAATTTGATATTACATTTTAATTCATTTTCACGCATCATGGTTTCAAAAGCTTTAACATGCATGAACATTTGTCCTTTATCATCACAAGCTCCGCGAGCATAAATTTTATCATCTTTAATGGTTGGCTCAAAGGGTGGTGTATGCCATAATTCATCCGGAACAGAAGGTTGAACATCATAATGACCGTATACCAATACAGTTGGTAGGTTCGTATCAATTATTTTATCTCCATATACGATTGGATATCCCGCTGTCTCTTCTAAAACCACATTTTCAGCTCCCGCAGATGTTAAAAAGTCCGCCACAGTTTGTGCACACTTTCTTACATCCCCAGAATATTGAGAATCTGCGCTTATACTCGGTATACGTAGTAAATCAAATAATTCTTCTAAAAATCGCTCTCTGTTGGATTCAATATAACTTTGTACTGACATACCTGCAATTTACAAAGAAATTCTCCGAATGTCTACGATTTTAACGTATTTTGTACTGTGAATTCAGATACAACGGATGCAGCTATTACTTCTTTTAAAGGAGAGGTATTTATGTATGAAATTATAATCACTGTAATTGTCTTTACAGCAGCATATTTTTTTCTTAAGTCTTTTAAAGACAATGAAAAAAAAGCTAAGGATAAAAACAAGAAGTATTTTGGAGGTAAGTAGTATTAAGCAAGCTCTAAAACCGGTATATTGCCCTCAATAACCAATCTACCTTGTGTTTTTGAACGTATTTCGTCTACAGTAACCTCAGGAGCGATTTCTTTTAATTCAAAGCCACGTTCGGTTATTTCAAAAACACCCAATTCGGTTACAACCTTTTTTACGCATTGAAGCCCTGTAATAGGCAATGAACATTCAGAAAGTAATTTGCTTTCGCCTTTTTTATTTGTATGTTGCATTGCTACAATAATATTTTTAGCTGATGCCACTAAATCCATTGCTCCGCCCATCCCTTTGACCATTTTTCCAGGGATTTTCCAATTAGCAATATCTCCAGTATCACTTACTTCCATTGCTCCTAATACAGTTAAATCTACTTTACCCGCTCTAATCATTCCAAAACTAGTAGCAGAATCAAAAATTGCAGATCCTGGTAACTTTGTAATTGTTTGCTTTCCAGCATTAATTAAATCTGCATCTTCTTCGCCTTCAAAAGGGAAGGGCCCCATGCCCAATAAACCATTTTCACTTTGCAATACAACTTCAATTCCGTCAGGAATATAATTTGCAACTAACGTGGGAATTCCAATTCCTAAATTCACATAGTATCCATCTTGTAACTCCCTAGCGATAACTTGAGCAATTCCGAATTTATCTAACATGATCTACAAATTTCAGTAAAATTGATTAGAAAAAGGCAATAATTTCTGAATCTATTGGGATAACTTAACATGATATTTTGATTTATTCGTTTCGCCAACTTTTAGGTAGAGTTCAGAAAGATATAAATGAGCTAATTTTTGATTGGGGTTTAATTTTAATACTGTTTGCCAACATCTTTTAGCATTTGAATAGTCTTCTTCTAGGAAATAGATTGTTCCCCTGTTTAGCCAGGTTAGTTCATGTTTTCTTGCTAGCTTTAACTGCTTTTCAAGGATGTTTTTTGCTTTATTGATTTGTTTACTCCGTATTAACGCATTTGCATATTCCGCAACAAAATCTAAATCTTTAGGTTTGAATTCTACTGTTTTTTGATAATAGTTTAAAGCTGTTTTAATATCATTTTCGGAATCGTAGGCTTTAGCAATTCTGTAAATAGACCATTCATTTCTTGGTGTATCAATTAATTTTGCGTGTTTGATAATTCCCTGCCAGTCTCTTTTTAACCAATAATAATGAATCCACTCTTCATGATTATTTTTTTCAATTTGTAAATAATTTAAAGCCTTTTTTAAATACAACTCATTGGGGTCAAATTTCTCGAAATAACTCAGGTATGCTTTAACTTTTGTTCGATTATCAGGGTTTTTATTGTTTACGGAATATAATCCAAGTAGTTTTCCTTTTTCAGGAAACATTTTATTTTTTTGCGGCCGTTGTATCTTATGGTCATGTACCATCACGTGAGGAATGTCTTCTGCTGAACTTGGAGGCATGTGACATGATACACAATTTGCTTTTTCAGTATGTGATTGGCTGCATGAAAATAATGAAGAGCGCGTTGAATTTTCATAGTGACAAGATTTACAACTATTATTAAATCGATCAGTCTGAGTTTTTCGTACACTGATATGTGGATTATGGCAGTTTATACACGTGAAATTAATTTGTGCATTATATGATTCTGTATTTTTACCTTTATTACTCTGAATAAAGCATTCACTTTGCTGAAATCTATCAGAATGCCCAGCCATAACAAAATAATCCTTGTTTTCGTATTTGGGCATATATACTTCAAAAACATCCTTTAATGCCATCCCTGGTCTAAAATCGGCGAACGATTTACCGTCCTTTAATACATTGTTCCCTTGTAAATGACATCGTTGACAAATATCTACTTGTAAACTGTAGGGTAGGCGCTTGGGATTAACAATACTACGATCAGCGAATTTACTAGTGTCAATAATTATTCCTTTTTTCTTTTGTGCGACATGGAGTTCTCCTGGTCCATGGCATCTTTCACAGTCAATTCCTAGTGGAATTTTTGAGAATAAATTTCTAGCTTCTTTTTTCGGTGTAGGCATTGCGTTATGGCAACTCATACATTCCATTTCAATCTTTCGATTAAAACCACTATTGTTAGTTCTAAAACCAGGGGGTAAATCCCAAATTCCTTTTTGAGAGTAAAAAGTTAACGGTGCTTGATAAACATATTCCCCATCAAGCCAAAAATGAGAATTAGTATGCTGTCCACTGCCGATAATGAATGGGATATATTCTTTTCTTTGATAATCTATTTTTTGGCTTATCGGGTCTTTAGTATATTGATAAATAAAAAGGCTGTCTTGTTCCCAATGGGCTTTGTAATATAAATTTAAAATAGAATCATAAACAGAATTACTCGCAATGCCATTTTTAAAATCACCCACTGATTTTTCTTTGTTTGCAAGTCCAAAGCTTTGCCCCATACCCGTATGAATAAACGTAGAATGAATTTCGGAATGACATACCTTGCATTCGTTCATCCCTACGTAATCAACTGTGTCATTAAGGTTTAGAAAATACGTAGTATCTGAGTTTGATTTCTGCAAATTGCTGTTACCACAATTACTCAACCAATAAGGAGTGCTGAATGAAGCAACCCCCAGAAACAATATAACGGATTTATTAAGGAGCTTTGCAATTGAAATTTGCATTCTCTCAAAAATACAAAACAATAATTAATCAGAGAATTCTCTTTGCCAATCTAAAACGCCGCCAACTAAATTACGAACATTGGTAAAACCATTCGCAATTAAAAAACGCTGGGCTGTAGCACTTCTGACACCACTTTTGCAGTGAACTATAACCTCTTGATTTTTTAAATGTTCAATATCGGATAATCTTCCCGGTAGATCTCCCAAGGGAATTAATTCACCGTTTAAATGAAATTCTTCATATTCAAAAGGTTCGCGTACATCGATAAGGTTGATTTTTTCACCTTTTTCAATGCGTTCTTTTAATTTAATAACTGAAATATCTTCTATCATACTATTAGTTTTTTATGAAGCTTGAAGATTTAAGTTTTCCATTCTTTAGATAGGTGTGAATATAATATACCCCATTTGGTAAATCATAAACACCGATTGTTGGGATTTGAGACAATCTAAGAGTTTGGCCTTGAGCATTACAAATTCTGTAATGATCTATTAATTGGGGTTGATCCGAATTAACATGAATAAAATCAGATGTGGGGTTGGGATAAATTTTTATATTATTTTTAGTAACATCACTAACGTTGAATAGAAAATCTTCAGATTGGCCAAATAACATTCTTATCATTGGTGTTCCTTTAACGGAATAATCTGCATATTCCCAACTTCCCAACAGATTATAGAACAAATATGGATTTCTCCCTTCTGAGTTATTAAATCGGTAGTTGTTGTCATACCCAACGTTTAAAACATAAGGCATTGTTTGCATCCATCCTACATAATATTGCCCAGCAGGCAGGTAGATTGAACTATCAAAGAAGAAATAGTGGAAATGATTAATACTATCTCTGTAAATGGGGTGATCTACAGGAAATTCGTATATTAATTCGTCTTGATTATCAGTCCCGCCAATAGGTGATAATTTTCTCCAAACTCTCAACTTAAAGCTTCTATATGCCACATCTTCCTTGGTTTGGGTGAAATACATAGATATACCTTTTAGAGAATCTCCTTGCAGAGTATTAAACTCCATTGCAAATTGACCCTTTATATTGCCTAAATATGCGTAGTCTAATCCAAATCCACCTTCCGCAGACCCATCATCATAACTGTACCATGGTCCAAAAATATGCTTGGATTTTATCTCGTTATTGTTGGTCTGTGCATCGTAAAATTCTGGTGTGTTATCATTGCTCCTTGGATCAATGACAACCTTAAAGTTTAACTCAGGATTAGTGCCACTTAAAGTATCGATAAACGGAATCTCAAAATACTCCATCGAGTCGTCCAGGGGTAATATGTTTCTTGCACTTTGAGCGAAATCTTGCTCAAATAATTTTGTTCCGCTACTGTTAGAAACAGATAAATAAAAGCGGGTTTGTACCGTGTTAGAATTATTTAAATTCTTCACCCAAAGTTTAGATTGACCTGCAAATACTTGTCCCGGATGGTTTTTAAAATGGGAATACGGAACGTTTGAGAATTGTCTAAAAATACCTGGATCTAATTTACTTAATCCTACATCTTCAATATCAGATACATTCCATTGACGCTTCTTATCCATTCGAATGTAATCTATATGCCAATGATTTAAGTTTCCTGTAGCTTTGGTGTAATTCACCCATCTAAATTGAAAATCAGGAATTAAAAAATCCATATCATCAACCACTACGAAAACTTCTTGAAAGTCAATTCTTGCTGTTCCACCAGCAGACCAAACTCTTTTCCATACGTCATTTTTACTCTTGAAAAATAAAACTAATGAGTCTTCTGGTTCAGGAATATCACCAAATCCTTGTGCTTGATAAAAGAAACTTAAAACCAAATTGTCTGTGAGTTTATAAGGGTATGTAGTTCCTCCTACTTTATAGAATTGTAAGTTTATTGGTTGAGAAGTTAGACTATCTGCAAATACTGAAGAATTTTTATTAAGAGTGGTATACGGAGATCCTTTTTCATTTAGATGATCAAATGTCGCTACTTGCTGGTTGGGTGCGCCTACACCAAAAGTATTATTAATCCATACTTGATTATCTGTCCAACGATTTTGGGATGGGAAGCCAAATTGCTCTGAGAAATCCTCAAAAAATGGAAGGGTTAAGGTATCTGAAATTTCCCATGCGAAAATAGTTCTCCCGTTGTGTTGTTCAATTTCTGTAGAATGCTCACGGTACTGTATAGGATTGATTTTCAGGCCTTGGCTAAAAAGATTAGTGCTGAGAGTACATAACGCAAATAATAGGGTTACTATGGTCTCTCCACAAAATAAATTTCCTAACTGGTTACCGTATTTACTTTTATATTTCATAAAACCACAAACCCAACTCACGCAGGCACATGCATAACGACTAAACTGCAAAAATATTGTAATTGTTTGTATTTTTTTAAAGTCCAAGTTCTGGAAGCATGTTTATCGAGTCATTTTTCATAGAATGCAGGCCCGGAAATTGAGATCTGTCAGTTGATGCAATCGTCAAATCTATAATACTACCTTTGGGAATTACTGTTCCCGGTCGTAGGGTATCACCACGATAAAATTGTGATAAAACAAGATTATTGCCAATTGCATCGTAAGTGGTATTGATTTTCCCTATTTTGAGTCCTTTGTTTTTCATAACCGCCTTAGCCAGAGTAATACTCATATCTACAAATTTTGGGGCATTAACGGTCGGTGTTTTCCCTGTATTAATCGTCAGGTATATTGTTCTGCCATCTTTGACATCAGAACCTGCTTCTGGATTTTGGGATACTATACTTAACGGCAAGGCTTTTTCGATGAATACAGAATCGTTAATTATTGGGTTTAATCCATTCTGCTCCAAAGTGATTTTAGCTTCATCAAAAGACATGCCACTAACGTCTGGAACTTTTAAGTATTTGTCATGATTCGTATACCAAGATAATGCCGACAAAGCACCAAATAAGAGTGCAATAGCTGTTAAAACCATTAGCGCAATATTTATAATCAAGCTCTTCAACTTAGCCATTGATTAATTGATTTCTTTTCTTTCCAAAGTTCAGTATTTCTCGTATAAAATCAAAAGGCTTATAACCATTTATGGCCGCTTGATGATAAATGCAAGTTGCAGGGGTCATTCCAGGTAATGAATTAATTTCGATGATGTAGGTTTTCACATCTCCGTTTTTAAAAATTTTCACAAAAGCATCAATGCGACAATAGCCTGTAACCTTTAGTGTTTTTGCAACCGATTCAAAGGTTTTTCGCACTTCTGTAGAAATTCGTTCTTGTTCTATTTGATTTTTTGAAAAACGTGAAGGTGTAAGATTTTGTCCTTCTCCAGCAAGGAATTTTTCCTCTAATGATAATATTTCAGATTCTGCCAATGATTCAGAAGGTTCAAAAATTTCATATTGAATGTTTCCTTGTTCATCAAAATGAGTTAATAATCCACCTGTTACTTCCAAAAAGTGATCGCAATCGCCTTTTTCAATAAACTCTTCTATTAAAACCTCAGTTTTCATGGGGAATTCATCATTTTTACCGATGTTCAATCTTGTGGTTAAATCATCATCTAATTCAATAGATTCTCTAAATATTAATTTAAGAAAATCTATCAACTCTTGCTCATCTTTTACCTTTCTCACGGCAGCTGAACATCCGTCGTCGGATGGTTTAGCAATTAATGGAAACTCAAATGATTTACTAATCTGCTTTACTTTTTTCCATTCATCCATTAGAAATTCTTCCTTTTGGACTAAAACGTGCTTTGCTACATAGAATCCAGAATTTGCTAAATATTCATTGGTATTAAATTTATTAATTGTGATTTCCGAACTGTGGCTTTCTGATCCATTAAAATAAATACCAATCTCCTGCAAATCTTTCTGCAAACGACCGTCTTCTCCAGGTCGCCCATGCAATGCAATAAATACACCATCTGTAAGTTCTTTAAGACCTGAAAGAGTGATGGGAGAAGATTTATAATTAAATACAGAAGATCCAAATTTATTAGTGATTGCACGTGCTTCTTCTCTGATTTGGTCTATTAAAGGGTGGTCTGAAGGATTAAGCACTTTTTGCTTTATATCGTCAGCATTATCCTTTAGCATTACATGAATTGGAAGTGTATGTAGCTGATATGCACTCGAATCGCCAGTTAAAAAAATGGGAAAAGCATTGTAATTAGCACTTGAACTAATTTTTTCGTAAATATTACGACCTGATTCCATACTAATGTGACGTTCAAAACTATATCCACCCATAATTATACCAATTGTCTCTTTGTCCTGCTTGTCTTGGTCGTTTTGGATTTTATTGATTAACTGATTCCATAAATTCAAAAACTGCTTACCATTGGGATGATCTTGAATTCTTGATTTTAGGGAGGTGTAGATAATAAAGCTCAAAAATTGACTTGGATTTAGTCCTACCTCTGCAGCTTGATGAAAGAAAAAGGAACTCGGCATCATTCCGGAAGTAGTATTGGGATCGTTTAGGAAGATTTCACTGTTATTGTTAATAAACCCATCAATTCGAGCATAAACTTGAAACCCAAAATAGTTATAAAGTTCTGAACAAGCTTCTCTAATTTTTTGAATTTGTTCATCTTCGATTTCAATAGGTGTAACCTTCCTGCTTAATCCTGGAAGGTATTTGCTCCTGTAGTCAAATAGCTCTCCTGTTTTGCGAATTTCTGTTGGAGGTAATGCCAATGGAGAGCCATCGGTATTCTCCACTACAATACAACTGAATTCTTTCCCTTCAATGTACGATTCTATTATTACTTCTGACTCACTATCACTTGCTATGATTTCAATTTTACCAGATCTTTTATTTATAAAACTCAGTAATTCTTGTGGTTGTTGGATTAATGTATTTCCGATAGTTACTGGTAATCCAAATCCACTTCTAATGTCAGTAAACTCTTTTATCCATTGAATCTGCTCACTTGAAGATTTAATATTAAAATCATCACAGTCTAAGTGCATTTTGAAAAAACCAAGATCAATGGCGTTACAAAAAGCGTCAAAGTCAGAATCAGTTAATACAGTAACTCCCAGTGAAGAACCTTGATGAGCGGGTTTAATTACAAGTTTTTCTCCAACTTTTTTAATTACCTCTTGGAAGAATTGATGCTTTTGTATATTGTCAAATTTATCCCATTGAGAATTGCTTATATTGGTAAAGCTATTGATGTATAAATTTGCTTCAGATTGAAATTTCTTTTGTTTATTCTTATTTATCCCTAATGAAGAGGCAAAAATTCCTGAGCCGCTATATGGAATGTTTAACCATTCCAAAATTCCTTGAATACTTCCATCTTCTCCTGAGGTCCCATGAAGTGCTAAGAAAGCAAAATCGATAATTTCTTGAAGGTCGTCCCACTTAATGGGCTTCCCAATTTTTTCGAGTAGTGTGATTTCTAATTTTTTCCTTGTTGTTTTAGGAATATCGGACGATAACTCTGCAAGATTTTCAGCGTAAATCTGAAAACCGTGAGGTAATTGTGGAAGAAATTCTACTGGCGGATAAAAATCTTTAATACTTCCCTTATATATATTTTCCCAATCTAATTCCGCAATATTGCCAAAACTATCAACAAATAAAGGAATTGGTTCAAAAATGGATTTGTCTAAATTGTCATAGACAGTTCTACCTCCAGCGAAAGAGACCTCTCTTTCCCTAGAAGGTCCTCCAAAAAAAATTCCAACTCGAATTTTAGTCATCGAAACAAAAATACATCAAAAGAGAACTGGGGTCGTTTTAATGCTCGACAAATTGTTGTTACTTTGTACACACCGTTAGGCAGATTAGAATTGCTTCATGTAAAATGCTTCAATTTACTGATAACGGGGCAGTGTAACAATAATAGGACGTGTTAGAAAGTCATGGAAAATGAACCTTTAAAGATAGGTATAACTCAAGGAGACCCTAACGGAGTTGGTATGGAGTTAATATTGAGAATGTTTCAAAGTGAGATGATGTTTAAATATGCCACTCCTGTAGTATATGCATCTCCTGGGACATTTTCCTATTACAAAAAAACTCTTGGGTTAGATGAGCCGAGTTACAATTTGGTGTCTTCTGCAAAGGAAGCAGTAGCAGGCAAGTTAAATTTAGTTGTGGGTTCAGATGATAAAGTTGAAATTAGTATCGGAAACGCAAGTGCAGATGGCGGGAAACAAGCATTAGAATGTTTACAAAAAGCGCTGCAGGACTCAGAAAACTATGATGCACTTGTTACAGCTCCATTGGATAAAAGCACTGTAGCAGATCGTGAAACAGGATTCACTGGCCATACAGGTTATATAGCAAACTTTTTCGGTATTGATAATTATTGCATGTTCTTAGTGAGTGAAGAGCTCAAGTCTGCACTGGTAACTGAACACTTAGCAGTTTCGGAAATTGCACAGCATTTGAGTGAAGACAAAATAATTAATAAAGTTCATGTCGTTTATAATTCGCTTAGAGAAGATTTTAATATTTTGAAACCTCGAATAGCGGTGTTGGGGTTAAATCCTCATGCTGGTGATAATGGTTTATTGGGTAAGGAAGAACAAACAATTATCCAGCCGGCGGTTCAGCAGTTATTTGATCAAGAGAAATTAGTATTTGGACCTTATTCTGCAGATAGTTTCTTTGGAAGTGGACAATACAAACAATTTGATGCTGTAGTTGCTATGTATCACGACCAAGGTCTTATCCCATTTAAATCGATGGCATTTTACGAAGGGGTGAATTATACAGCAGGCTTACCAATTATACGCACTAGTCCAGATCACGGAACGGCATATAGTCTTGCGGGGAAGGGGACGGCAGACTTGCAAAGTATGCGAAACGCATATTTCGAAGCCATACATATCGTCAAGAATAGGAGGCAGTTTCACACAGATTTCGAAAATCCGTTGCCCTTTGCAGAGTTGAGACGCGAGCGCTTCAGAATTGATTTTTAAGGACAAATTCTTTTATTTGTTCTAGCACTTTAGGAGATAAGGTCTCTTCTATATTACTATATTCAGCTACCGATCCGTTGCTCGTTGTTTGAAATAAATGATTTGTGTTTGGCACAACTCGGAACTCAATGTTTTCTCGTTTATTCAATTGTTCCCCCTTTGGTTGATTTAACTCTACAGGTACTTGTTGGTCGAACTCTCCGTTTAGTATTAAAGCATCAGGAGAAAGGGTGCTCCAGATAGGGAATGGCTCGGTCTGAATGAATTCCATCATCCATTTTCCTTTGAAAAAGATATTTCCATATATTTCTGGTATATAATTCTGGAATTCCTTCTTGTAAAGTTTCTTGAATTTCTTTTTTATCCTATTTACTACTCTTTTTGAATTTAGATTTTGCCAATTTTCGATTTTAGTTAGGATATTTTGCGTTATCTCCTCTTTGCTCGTTTTCTTCTCAAGTTTTTGACTCTGCTTTATCAACAATTGAATTAGACTGTCGTGTAAAACAATAAAGGTTTTGGTTTCTTTTTTATTTAAAAATTGTTGAACTGCAATTTTGTTTTGAAATGAATTTATCTCAGCCCCCGAAACCAAGGGGGGTGCTAATGAAACAATTGCTTTTACTTCTGCTGGAACTTGATGAGCTAACACTGCTGCTATATGCGCACCTTCGCTATGGCCAATTATGAATATTGGTTTACCTCTGCTTATACTATCCATTGCAAATCTCATGTAAGATTTAGCATCATCTACTAAGTCTGAAGTTGTGTAGTTTAAAAGCTTTGGGGAGCATTTGGTTTTCCCAGCACCTCTATCATCAACCCGTAAAACTGCAAATCCATTTCGCGTTAAAAGGTCTGCTAAAACGGCGAAGGGTTTATGATCAAATAGCGTTTCATCCCGATCCTGACTTCCACTACCTGATAATAATATAATTGTTGGGATAATTGAATCTGCCTTAACAATTGGACTCGTTACTGTTCCATAAAATTTGATGTTCCCTGCTCGATTGTAAAAGCTTACTTCTTTTATATTGTATGGGTAAGGGGAGGTAGGTGTTTGTGGTCTATCAATAGTTTTTATGTCTAATGTCTTAACCAATTTTAAAGGAAACGTTTGACCGTTTTGTTTGAATACACCTTCAATGAACCCATCATCATCAATTTTACCTTTAAATTCAGCATTTAAATTATAACTATTAAGTAAAATTTCTTTTCCATCTACTAAGGTTTTATCGATAGGGATGTTTTTCGCATTTTGCTGTGGCACTGAAAGGGTAGATGTATATGCCAATAGAGGGTTGTTGCTGCCAGTTTTCTTGATTGTATAAATTAACTTTAAGTCAAACCCGGTAAGCTTCAGAAAGCCGCTCCAATCGCCTGAAAGGTCGGATTGAGCACTTATCAATAGAATTGAACAAATTAATGTGAAAAATGCAGTGGGTTTTTTCATGAGGTAAAGTTAAGAAAAATGGTTTCTAATATTGTTCGGTTTAGATTGTGTAAGCCTCATTTGAACTTATTTTTTATTGATGCATATTTGCATTATTGAACCTTAACGAACATAAATATCCAAAGTTTTTACTTAGGTGCCCTTTTTTAATAAAAATTGCTTGGTGGATTCGTTTTTTGTTAGAACCTAGAACTAGGCTATTGTCTAAAGCTGTGGTAAATCCTAAAGGTAAAAAGATTTTAGATTTAGGTTCAGGTGATGGTATGTATGCTTCTAAAATAGTGGGAAGAAATATTCAATATACTGGTGTAGATCAGGCAAAAGAAAATATAGGTTTTTGCAAAAACTTATTACCCCAGTTTAACTGGGTTTTGAGTGATATTGAGTCTCTAAATATAGATGTTTCAGAGTATGATGAAATCTGGTGTTTCTCTGTATTGCCCTATTTAAAAGATCCAACAACATTTCTTGACGAACTTCATTTGAAATTAAAAAAGGGTACTGTTTTGAAAATTTATGCGCCTTCTCATCATTATATGGAATTAGCAATTTATAAGTTTCTATTTAAAAATAAAGAAAATTACGAATCACTAAATTCCAGGACATCCTTAATTACTATAAACTCATTAAACAATTCTTTGAATAAGTTTAAACTCTTAACATGTAAAAAAATATATGGTAGAAATGGCAGGCTCTCCCATGAATTGTTTTCAATAAGTTTAATCCTGTTTTCTCAATCGAATCTATTCTTAACTATCTTGGGTATAATAACGTTTGCTGTAACACTACCGTTTATAATTATACTTGGCATGTTAGATTATCCTAAATCAAAAACTAATGGATTATATACTGAGTGGGTGAGGTTATAAGAATAAATCATTGAAGTAGTGTTAGGAATAATATTTTTTCTTAAACCAAAAAGCAACTCGAACTAATAAAATCAAGGCAGGTACTTCAACCAATGGTCCGATAACACCGGTAAAAGCTTGGCCTGAATTTAATCCAAAGACTGCAATTGCCACTGCTATTGCAAGTTCAAAGTTATTTCCAGCCGCTGTAAATGCAACTGCTGCATTTTTGTCGTATTCTGCACCCATTGCTTTGCTAGCAAAAAATCCTACCAAAAACATAATGCCAAAGTAGATCAACAATGGTATGGCAATTCGTAACACATCCATCGGTATTTGAACTATTAATTCTCCCTTCAAAGAGAACATTCCCACAATTGTAAATAATAAAGCTATTAAGGTCATTGGTGATATACTGGGAATGAATTTCTGTGTATACCATTCTTCGCCGTTTAATTTAATAAGAACAACTCTGCTTGCTATTCCAAGTAAAAATGGTATTCCCAGGTAAATAGCGACAGATTCAGCAATGGTGACTACAGAAATATTCACTATAGCCCCTTTGAACCCAAAATAGGGTGGGAGTACGGTAATGAATAGCCAAGCATAAAAACTGTAAGCGAAAACCTGAAATATACTGTTTAATGCTACTAAGCCAGCGCCGTACTCGCTGCTCCCTTCGGCCAAATCATTCCATACTATAACCATTGCAATGCATCTAGCAAGACCAATCAAAATCAACCCAACCATATATTCGGGATAATCTTGAAGGAAGATCAATGCAAGTGCAAACATTAAGACAGGACCAATAATCCAGTTCAATATCAAGGAAACAGATAGAACCTTGATGTTTTTAAATACCTGAGGTAATAAATTATAATTAACCTTTGCCAATGGTGGATACATCATAATAATTAATCCAATTGCAATAGGGATATTAGTGCTACCCGAGCTAAAGGAATTAATAAAATCTGAACTTGACGGGAAAAAGTATCCAATACTTACGCCAATTATCATTGCTAGAAATATCCATAAGGTTAAATACTGATCTAAAAAGCTTAATTTTTTCATATTTTGCTCATTTTAGTTTCTTTACTTTAGAAAATATATAGAACATTTCCGACGCAATTTGTAATGATCGAGCATCGTACATACTTTCTTCTTCGGGAGTATTATCATATGATTTCGGATCTTCATAGCGAATTGGGATTCTTAAATCAGCACCGGGAATGATCGGACAATTTTCATCCGCATGCGAACAAGTCATAATTGCAACAATATTGTTGGTAGTATTTGCAGGGTCGTTAAATAATTTAGAATAAGTGGTGATTGAACACAATTCATCAATATCTATTGAAATCCGATATTCAGGATTGTCCTCTCCTTGCTTATTAACCTTAAATCCACTTCTAACGAGGGATTCAACAGCTCTAGGGTTAAATTCTGTTACTTCTACACCGCCTGAATAGCAATTTACGGGTATCTCAAAATATTTACTCGCTGTAAATGCCCATATTTGAGAAAATTGACTTCTTCTGGAGTTATGAGTACAAATAAAATTAAGGTTTATAGATTCGTGGGAATCTATTTTTTGCTGGATATATGAAATTAGGGGACTAAGAAGGGCAATTCGTTCTTCAGAAATTATTTTTGATTGAATTTTTCTGATTGTATCCAACAAGGGATTTAAAAATGAAATTGAATTGGAACTCATTTGAATAATATTTAA
>JAURNR010000023.1 GCA_030830065.1 Bacteroidota bacterium
GTAGGTGCCGGTACTTATACCCTTACCGTTACCGATGCCAACTCATGTACCGCTACCTCTAGCGCTACTGCCATTTCTCAACCTGCTGCAGCTCTTGCCATATCCAATGTATCGGCTACTGCCGTAGATTGTTACGGTAACTCTACCGGTGCTATCTCCGTTGATGTGGCTGGTGGTACTACTGCTTATACCTATGCTTGGAGCGATGGTACCAATACGGTAGCCACTACTGAAGACCTTTCTTCTGTAGGTGCGGGTACTTATACCCTTACCGTTACCGATGCTAACTCATGTACTGCTACCTCTAGCGCTACTACCATATCTCAACCTTCTGCCCCATTAACGATAACAGATACAACTAATGCTAACGTTGATTGTTATGGTTCTTTTACTGGATATATAGATATTTCTGTCAGTGGTGGTACATCTGCATATACATATACATGGAGTAATTCTTCTACTTCACAAGATATTAATGGATTAGGAGCTGGTAAATATACTATTACTGTTACGGATGCAAACTCTTGCACAACAAACAGCACTGTTTATATTACACAACCGGATCAATTGTTATTGACAGGATTAAACGCTGATAATCCAACTTGTGTCAACAACACTGACGGAAAATTAACTTTAACCGCAACTGGTGGAGTGAATCCAAAATATTCCATAGACTCAGGTACGAACTTCCAGTCAAGTAATATTTTTACTGGACTAGGAATTGGGATATATAAAGTTGTAATAACCGATGACAGTGCATGTACTGCAACATATTCAATTTCTCAATATGACACACTAATTAATGGAGATAAAACCGCACCTAATGCAGTTGCAAATAATGATACTCTTTATTTAGATGTGAATGGTGAAGCGAATACGTCGTACTCAAATATATTTAATTCAGCATCTTTAGATAATTGTGAAATTAGTAATATTTATCTCAGTGATTCTATATTCACTTGTAACGATACTGGAATAAATACCATCATTTTATATGTTGAAGATTTGAATGGCAACATAGATACTGCACATTCAACGATCATTGTTTGGGATACTCTTTCACCAACCATTACAACAAAAAATGCCATTGCATTTCTTGATGCAAATGGTAACTTCCAGTTCAGTGACACCCTTATAGTAAATTCAGTGATTGATAATTGCGCTTTGGATACTATAATTGTAAATCCTACAAGCTTTAGCTGCGCTGATACAGGGGTTAACAACAAGGTGTTTATTACCGCGTATGATATATATGGAAATGTATCCTACGATTCGGCATATGTTAGAGTTTATGACAATATCGCTCCGACTGCAATAGCTAAAAACGTAACGGTTTATTTGGATAACTCCGGAAATGGAGTTATTGATTCATCTGATGTTAACGATGGCTCATTCGATAATTGTTCAATTAAGTTGATGGAGGTTGACACTGTCCAGTTTAGCTGTTCAGATGTAGGTAATCAAATGCGGAGATTTGTAGTTACCGATTATTCAGGTAATACTGATACCACTTACTTCCAAGTATTTGTTTTAGATACAACTAAACCAATAGTATCTACACAAACTGCAACAGTTTATTTAGATACTGCAGCCAAAGGCAGCATTAACAATAAAACATTAATCACAAATATTAGTGATAACTGTGGTTCAATTGATACGGTATACAGTCAATATAATTTTAACAAAAGCGATACAGGATGGGTTGATATTGATATTATTGTAACCGATAAGAATGGCAATATAACATTTACTAAATCTAGAGTTTGGGTTGAATTTGGAGATTCTGACAACGACTCAATTCCAGATTACATTGAGGGTCCTCTTGATACTGATGGAGATGGTGTTCCCGACTATTTAGACCTAGATTCTGACAATGATGGAATATTAGATGTTGTAGAAAATGAAGAACAGGATACATTAATTGATTTAGATGGAGACGGTATTCCGAACTACCGAGATTTAGACGCCGATGGTGATGGAATTGATGACGTAATAGAGGTAGATGGTAACGACCCTGATTTTGATGGTATAGCGGGAACTGGCAATGTTACTGTGGACAAAAATGGTGTACCAATTATTGCATCAGGTGGCTACACCCCTGTTGATACAGATAGCGATGGAATGGATGATTACAAAGATCTCGATACAGATAATGACGGCATTCCCGATTCTGTTGAAAAAGGTCCTACCAAAGACCCGATTGATACTGACAATGACGGAAAACGCGATTGGAGATCATTAGACTCAGATTCTGATGGTATCCCGGATTCGGCGGAGAAAGGGGCCGATGGAAACAATCCTATCGATACTGATGGTGACGGTGCTCCAGACTATCAAGATCTAGATTCTGACAACGACGGTATTCCTGATACAGTTGAAAAAGGAGCCGATGGAAATAATCCTATCGATACTGATGGTGATGGTACTCCAGACTATCAAGACTTAGATTCTGACAATGACGGTATTCCTGATACAGTTGAAAAAGGAGCCGATGGAAATAATCCTATCGATACCGATGGCGACGGAACTCCTGACTACAGAGATTTAGATTCTGACGATGACGGTATTCCAGATACAGTTGAAAAAGGTCCTGACGGGAATAACCCCGTTGATACTGATGGCGATGGAACTCTAGACTATCAAGATTTAGATTCTGACAATGACGGTATTCCAGATACAGTTGAGAAAGGAGCCGACGGGAATAATCCTATCGATACTGATGGCGATGGAACTCCAGATTATCTAGACTTAGATTCTGACAATGACGGTATTCCAGATAGAGTAGAGAAAGGAGCCGATGGAAATAACCCTATCGATACTGATGGTGATGGTACTCCTGATTACCGCGACTTAGATTCTGACGATGACGGTATTCCAGATACAGTTGAAAAAGGTACTGATGGAAATAATCCTGTTGATACCGATGGTGATGGCACCCCTGATTACCGAGATCTAGATTCTGATAATGACGGTATTAAAGATGAATATGAAAAAGGTAATGACGGAAATAACCCGGTAGATACCGATGGTGACGGAACGCCTGATTACAGAGATATTGACTCAGATAACGACGGTATTAAAGATGAAGTCGAAAAGGGTGACGATGGAGACAATCCACTAGATACAGACGGTGATGGCATCCCTGATTTCCGTGAATTAGATTCTGATAATGACGGTTTATTAGATTCTGATGAAGCAGGGGATGATAAGGACAACCCTGTTGATACTGATGGTGATGGGATTCCTGATTATCGTGAAATAGATTCCGATAATGATGAAATACCCGATGGAGAGGAAGGGTTAAATAATTCTAAAATTCCAAATATTTGGATACCTGAAGGAATCAGTCTAAACCAAAATGGTCAAAACGACTACCTATATATCAAAGGCTTGGCAAACTTCACAAATGCCTCAGTAACTATTTTCAATCGTTGGGGACAAGTGGTATATGAATCTGGTATTGGATATTCTAATTCAAATCCATTCAAGGGTTATTATGGTGGTCCTGGAGTTACATTTAATCCTAATGAAGCACTACCAGAAAACGTGTACTACTTGATATTCAAATCAAATGATTACAAGAATATTATCATCAAACAAAATCTATATATTAAGAACTAAATAAATGAGAAAAATATATTTACTAATCGTAATATTCTTCAGCACAAACTTTGTGTTGGGACAGCAAGAGCAAATGTACTCTCACTACGATGTAAATTCAATGAGTTTTAATCCCGCATATACTGGCATGAAGGGACAGTTTTCTGCATTAGCATTGGTACGCAGACAGTGGACAGGTTTCGCTGGGGCTCCAAATTACAATACGTTAAACGTAGAACAACCTCTCAATTCTGATTTTGCAGTAGGATTAAATATTTCACAGGGCAGCATTGGAGACTTTAAAAATGCCTCTCCATTAAGAGAATTACATATTGGAGCGAATCTCGGTTACCACAAAACAATTGCCGATGGAATACGATTAGCGGTTGGTGTGCGTTTAGGCTATTACGCATATAACCTAAACTTAACACAATTAGATGTAAAGGATGCTAATGATCCTGATTTTCAAAACTCAAATTATTCTATTTCGGCCCCAATGGCTGGATTTGGTACATTGTTATATAGTGAAAAGTTCTTTGTAGGTTTCGCGTCTCCGCAGATGGTATTTCTAAATTCCGCAGATAATAACTATACGTATAATTCCAAACTACATTACTATGCTACCGGGGGATATGTTTTTGATTTAACAGATAAATTTAAAAGCAAAGTAACAACCCAAATCAGGATGGTTGAAGGTGCACCAGTTCAAGTAGATTTTAATTTACATCTTATATACCTAGACAATATTTCAGTAGGAACTTTTGTAAGAACTGAGGGTGATGTTGGTTTGATGATTTCAGGAGATATTTCTCCCAAATGGCGATTATTTTATTCCTGGGATAGTAAAATACAACCCCTTAATGAATACGTAAGAAATTCTCACGAGTTTGGTTTAAAATTCCAGTTACCAACCAACAAATGGTATCGTGAAGTTCTTCCAAGGTACTTTTAAAATTATTTCATCGATTTTATAAAAACCCTGACGTTAAAAATACTATCGTTAGGGTTTTTACTTTTATACGGGAATTGCTTCAATTCTTTATAATTTGGACTGGCAACCATCGCCTCAAGACGTTGATAGGCTTCTCTCCTAGCATGTAAATTATCCCAAATAACCACCGTTGAATCAGGAATCCAGTCGTTCTTTATTTCAGGGTCTATGCTCCAAACGTATAGGGTCTTATATTTTGACATATCTGTACCTTCCACAAATGGATCCCAATCACGATAAACATTTACTTCGGGTAATTGGTGCATGATTATATTATTGGAAAGGCCGAGTGAGTCAATAAACGAGTATGCCTTATTGAATTGTATTATCGGAGGGTACATGGCAATACTTGGTTTTCCTTGCCATGGATAAGGCATATGAGCACCGGGAAATACAATAAAAAACATACCTAGTGTAGTTAACCATTTTAAAGATTGGTTTAAACGTCTAACATCCAAATGCATTATTGTGTGAATACTGTAGTGGGCAATCAATGCAATAATTGGAGCTACCACCACAAAAACCCTCAACAATCCGTGTGACCCAAGAATACCTGCCCACCAAATAAATGAATGCGCAAATGCAAAACCAATAAACATCGGAAACATTAACCAGAACATGAGGTTACTCATTTCAGACGGAGCCTTTTTTTGATAACGGGAATAGATATATTTTGTAACTAATAAAAATGAAATTATTACCATTAAAGATACCCAAAAACCTGTAATTTCACTCTGTGCATGAAAATAATGCAAGAAATCACCTTTCCCTGGGTCAAATATACCTTCTCTTTCAAATCTTATATATGGATTATGTTCAAAGAAATAATTCCATTCCCCGCTTATAAAAGCTCCTATTACAGCAAATACAAAGGTTCCAGAAAGTAATAATGGCAGTTTTCTTAATTGCTTATTCACGACTAAAAATGGCAACAATGTAACCACTAGTATCATTCCTTCTGAACGAATTAATGGTAAAAATGAAGCTAAAAAAACACCTGTAGCATATTTCTTAGAAACAATTAAATATAGAATAAGACTAATCACCAAAGCATTGGTTGGCTCTGTAAGTGCCGAGTAAAAATTGGCTAAAACAATAGGTTGAAATCCAAATAGTAAGATTAACATCCATGGATTACGCATTCCCATCTTCCGGCCTGTGAGATAGGTAATCCAAGCCGTTAATAAAGTTGCCATGATATTCATAAAGTACACGGCATGAATACCTAATTGAGCAAACGGAGATGCAAAAATGGTAAAAAATGGTTTACCCCAAAGATCAAGCATCAATTTCGGATGATTATGACACCACCTCGCAAATAAGTAATGATTCCATGAATCCTGACCTCCACCGCCAGATTCAGCAGTTAAAGCAACCCATAGATAAACAAAAGCTACACCAAATAATGCAATTATTGCAGCCGAACTATTTCTATTGGATTTGAAAAAGGAAGACACAAAGCGAAAATAAAACAAAAGCCCCAAAATTGGGGCTTTAAAGTTGTTTATAAAAAGTACTTTTAATATGTACTGTGAACGCGCATCATATCTTTGATACGTTTTTCAGCATGTTTAATAGCAGCTATCTGATTATTTACTCCTAAATCGTCTGCCATTTTATTAATATCCAAAATAGTGTGATAAATATTCTCAGTTTGGGTCATAGCCATTTCACGCACATATCCAGTATATTCACTGTATACGTTTATTAGGCCACCGCTATTTATTACAAAATCAGGAGCGTAAATAATTCCTTTATCTTTGAGCATGTTACCATGAACTATTTCATTGTCTAACTGATTATTTGCTGCACCAGCAACTATTTGACATTTTAATTGTGGAATAGTTTCATCATTTAATAATCCACCTAAAGCACAAGGGGCAAAAATATCCACGTCTAAACCAATTATATCTTCTGTGGATACTGGAATTGCACCAAACTCAGCAGCTGCTTTTTCTAGAATACCTGCGTTGATATCTGCTACATATAATTTAACTCCTTCTTTGTTTAAATATTCCAATAAGTGCCAACCTACTTTACCAATACCCATTACTGCTACACTTTTACCTGCAAGGGAATCGTTACCATATGCTTTCTTTGCAGATGCTTTAATACCCATGTAGGTTCCATAAGCCGTTACCGGTGACGGATCTCCGCCACCACCCATAACTTCTGGCAAACCGACAACATTCTTTGTTTCCATTGCTACATACTCCATATCACGTGTTGTTGTCCCTACATCTTCAGCCGTGATGTATTTACCATTTAAATTCTCTACAAATCGTCCAAACTTACGCATTAATGCTTCGCTCTTCTGTGTTTTAGGATCACCAATAATTACGGCTTTCGCACCTCCCAAATTCAATCCTGCAACAGCAGCTTTATAGGTCATACCTCGAGATAACCTCATTGCATCTCTGATAGCATCTTTTTCGTGGTTATACATCCACATTCTCGTACCGCCTAAACCAGGCCCCAAAACTGTATTATGGATAGCAATAATGGCTTTTAATCCGGTTGCGTTGTCTTGACAAAATACAATTTGTTCATGGTCGGTAGACTCTAGCCCCGCAAATAATTCAAATTGCGTCGTTGGCTTTGTTTCAACTTGAAAATCTCCCATTGAATTAAAGTGCAAAGATAACTTTTTTATTCAACAAAAGCATGTAATATCTACCTTTTACAAGTGTCAGAATGACGTTTATCAATATGCAATGCAATTATTTAACCATTACTCTTGGTTTAAACGTGCTGCATTCTTCGACAATTTTTTTTATGTGATCTGGAGTCGTTCCACAGCAGCCTCCCACTATGTTCAACCATCCTTCAGAACACCATCCTTTTAACACTGATGCCATGTGCTCAGGGCTATCATCATACTCTCCGAATTCATTTGGAAGTCCGGCGTTAGGATATACACTAACATTCACTTCTGACACTCGATTTAACTCTGAGACATAAGGACGCATTTGATCAGCCCCCAAAGCACAATTCAAACCAATACTTAATATTTCTCCATGAATTACACTATTGTAAAAGGCCTCCGTTGTTTGACCACTTAAGGTACGTCCAGAATTATCTGTAATGGTACCACTTACCATAACAGGTATACTTAAATCTTTCTTTTCTTTTAGTTGATTAATTGCAAAAAGAGCAGCTTTACAATTCAGAGTATCAAAAACAGTTTCTACCAATATTAAATCTACGCCAGCGTCCATTAAAGCCTCTGTTTGTTCTGTATAATTGTCTACTAATTGATCAAAGGTAATGGCCCGATAACCAGGATTATTTACGTCAGGACTCATACTAGCGGTTTTATTAGTTGGACCGATAGCTCCCGCTATAAATATAGGTTTATCATTTGTTTTATTGAAAATATCTCGAGCTTCCTGAGCTACTTTTACTGCTTCAACGTTAATTCTCTTAACCAATCCTTCCATATGATAATCTGCCATTGAAACTCGACTAGCATTAAAAGTATTAGTCTCAATAATATCAGATCCCGCATTTAAAAAATCCAAATGAATATTTCGGATAATTTCTGGTTGAGTTATCACCAATAAATCATTATTCCCTTTCACAGAATACCCATATTCTGCGAATTCTTTTCCTCGGTAATCTTCTTCTGTGAGTTTATGCCTTTGGATCATGGTACCCATAGCACCATCTAAAAATAAAATACGTTCTTTTAGAATATCTTGAATCTTAGTCATTCTTTTCAATATTTGGATCTTGGATTAATGGATTTTTCTGAATTATTTCCGCCCATCTTTTAAATAGCATATTCAATAAAGAATCTTTATCTATAGGATTCCCAAATCCGTTTGAACTGAATTTTAACTGATTATATATCATGTTTCCCCAAAATTTTTGGTTCTCTTTATTTGATTTTCCTCCAACCCAGTGAATATTTTGACCCTCATATTTTACACCATGAATAATATTAGAATTAGCACTATTACTCCATGCAATTATTTGAGCACCTTCATCGTACATTTCTTGAATTTCCCGTTTTTGAATAAAACCATCTGAACTACCCGAGAATATTTCATTTAGTTGAGACTCCCAATCATCCATTGTCAATGTATCTAATGCCTTCGCCAAAACTAATGCTTTGTATTTGTATGCCAAGAACCAGTGGCTGTTACGAATAAAAGTAAAATTATATTTTTCCTTATTTTCAACCTTACTGACAAGCCCTTCTTTGTTTAATTTTTTCAGGAAGTCAGTAAATCTCGACTCAGATGATAAACTAAAAGCAATATATTTTGCTTTAGGCGTTGTAAACAACAGAAGATCGGTATATAAACCTATACCAGGTTCAGCGGGTTCTTCACAGTCACGAAATATTTGCAATTCCGAAACTGCTTTACTAAAGGTATCAAGGTAAGGTAATTCTCCCGGACGATAATTATCCCTTAACTGTCTGGTTTGAAAATGAAAAAATGAGGTAGTATTCTTAGGCGCTATAACAGGCAAACTACTTCTAGAATTGAAATTAAAATATAAGTAAACACCCACAGAGATTACTGTAATGGTGATTATGATCATTATAGTTAGAGCAATACGCAGAAAACCTTTATCTATCATTTCAACAAAGGTAATAAGGTTAATGCGTACTAAATAAAAAAGGCTCCCAATTGAGAGCCTTTTTTACAATGTCTTTGGACAAAACTAGTTTTCTGTTTTAGCTTCTGCCTTCTTCTTGCAACAATCTTTCTTTTTATCGGTACACTTTTTCTCAGTACCCTCAGATGAAGCTGTAGCCTTTTTGCAGCAAGACTTCTTCTCACCACCTTTAGCGTGACAAGCTGCTTTCTCTTCTGCCGTTTTAGCATTGCATTTAGCCTTTGCCTCAGCAGAAGCATGAGAACCCGATTTACAATCTGCCTTCGCTTCAGAACCTTTTTTACAACAAGATTTCTTAGAAGTACACTCTTTTTTTACTGGAGCAGCCTCTTCAACTGCAGCCTCTGTTTGAGCAAATGAAGCTGTTGCAAATCCAAATGCTACGATTGATAATATGACGAATTTTTTCATAGTCTTAAATTAGTTATTTCAAAGATAGACAAAAAATTATAGTTTTTGTTGTATAAGGGATCAACCCATTTTCGCAATAACGGTTTCACCTCCTGTAGTTTTTTGATTTAATTCTACATTTATTTCTGCTGCTAACGGCAAATAAATATCAATCCTTGAACCAAATTTAATAAACCCGTACTCCCCCCCTGCCGATGCTGTATGACCTATTTTCGCGTAACAAACAATTCTTTTTGCCAAAGCACCTGCAATTTGCCTAAACAACACATTCCCTTTTTGATGTTTTACCACTACGGTTGTTCTTTCATTCTCTGTAGAACTTTTCGGATGCCATGCAACCAAATACTTACCTGGATGATATTTTTCGTAAATTACAGATCCTGAAACAGGATATCTATTAACGTGCACATTAAGTGGAGACATGAAAATACTAATTTGTTTACATTTTCCTTTTAAGAACTCAGGCTCCTCCACTTCCTCAATAACTACGACCTTACCATCAGCGGGGGCAATAACCAAGTCATCGCCCGTTGGTGTTGTTCTTTGAGGATGACGAAAAAATTGAACAATAAGGATTAAGAATATAATAGACAATCCAAGGACTGTTTTTTGATACCACGTATTGGATGCCCATATTTCTAAGGGAGCATTTATCGCTAATAAAACTATGATTGTAGTCAATATTATTCCGTATCCTTCTTTATGTATTTTCATTTTTACCGGGTAAATGATTTTAGAAAAGCCCTCTTAGTTTTAAGGTTTGTGATACCTTATCTAAAGCAACCACATACGCTGCGACCCTCATATTAACATGATACTTTGCAGCCGCATTATAAATGTTTTCAAATGCTATTTTCATAGCACGATCAGCTCTTCGGTTAACTCGCTCTTCGGTCCAATAATATCCTAATCGGTTTTGAACCCACTCAAAATAAGATACCGTAACACCGCCTGCATTTGCAAGAATATCCGGAACTACTAAAACTCCATTCTCTTCTAAAATTGCATCTGCCGCAGCGGTAGTTGGACCATTCGCGCCTTCAACAATTAACTTTGCTTTTATATTATGTGCATTCTCTGGCGTAATTTGATCTTCCATAGCTGCAGGTACTAATACAGTACAATCCAACTCTAACAAATCTGAATTTGAAATTTGCTTTACATTAGGGAACCCTTCTAAACTCTTTTTAGGACTATTCTTAACATAATCAGAAGCTTGATTAACATCTATACCGTCCGGATTGTAATACCCTCCAGAAATATCAGAAATACCCACAATTTTAACTCCCATTTGAGCAATTAAACGAGCAGAAATACTACCTACATTACCAAATCCTTGTACTACACATGTAGCTTCACTTGGTTTGATTCCCATTTTCGCCAATGCTGTTCGAGTACTCACCATAACACCCCTTCCTGTTGCTTCAACACGGCCCAATGATCCACCTAAAACGATAGGCTTTCCAGTAACAACCGCCCAAGCATTTTGTCCTTTTATTTTACTGTACTCGTCTACAATCCATGCCATTTCCTGAGGACCTGTTCCCATGTCAGGTGCAGGGATGTCCGACTCAGGACCAAATACATCTTTCATGGCAATAGTATAACCACGAGTTAATCTCTCTAGTTCTCCCTTAGACATTGAACGTGGATCGCATTTTACACCACCTTTTGCTCCTCCGTACGGAATATTCACAATAGCACATTTCCAAGTCATCCATGCCGCTAATGCCTTCACTTCATCTAAATTCACATCAGGGCTAAATCGAATACCTCCTTTAGATGGTCCTAAATGGTCTGAATGCACTACACGATAACCTTCATATACCTTAATAGTACCATCATCCATTGTGACTGGAATATTACAAATTACAACCTTATCCGGTACTCTTAAAACATCTGCAAATTGCTTGTCTAAACCTAAAACCTCAACTGCCGTATCAAAGCGGCGATTCATACTTTCTAGCGGATTATATCTAGGTGATCCGCCATTCAATGGTGATGACATAAAAATGTGTCGTTAATCAATTTCAGAAAGCAAATTTAGAACAATGACAATGGGATAAAAAAGAATTTTACAAAGAAACTAATAAAATGTACACACAATTAGAAATTAATCAATCCGTATTTTCACCAAACGCAACAATATCAATGTGTTATCAACCCACAACCTTTTATTGAAAATCCGAATATTCGACGACAAAAGATTAAAAATCATTAAAAAAACAACACCAACATCAAAACTATAAAGTAGTGTATATTTGACACTTACCTCGAAATTCTTCATTAAAAGGAAGGATGCCATCATAATAACTAACGCAAAAAAATGGTTTCTTGCTAATTCTACGAATCTATTTTGAGCATGTAGTAAATTTCCAACTACAGCCGATAATGACATGGCAATTATACTTGGAAAAATTAAACGCCATAATTCTCTCATTTCACCAAATTCATTTCCAAATATCCATTCATAGGTATTTTGAGGTATCAACAGTATCAAAACAGCAATTATAGTGGTTCCCCAAAAACTAAATACCAAAAATCTAGAAGCTACTTTCTTGTGATATTGTAAATTATTTTTTTCTAACGCTCTTGCGTGAATAACCATTCCAAAAGTGTTGGCAAAAATCCAAACTGTATCGGCAATCAATAAAGTGTTTGCAATAACTCCTGCCAATGAGTCCCCACTATATTTAGCTGCGAAGTAAATAGGAGCTTTGAATATTAAAAATAATAAAAGATGACCGAATTGCGCCCAAAAACCTTCCTTTAAGATTACTGAAATTTTCGGAAATTCCGTTGTCGTTCTTTCAGATTTCTTTTCTTGTTTCCTGAAAAAAATCAAAGATCCAATAACCCATAAAATTGCAGCAATAGAAATAGTTAGTAGCGTTAATTCTACACCATTACTCAAACTATTTAGAATACCATTATAAAACAAGAGAAGAGCAAGTATTAAAAAAATTACTTTTACTAGTTCATAAGAAAATTGCCATTTGTTACGAATTAAAACCTCACCTGTAGATTGAAAATAGTTTGCCAGAACATTTTGAATAGTAATACCTATTCCAATTAAAGCCAAGTATATAAAAATCGAAGCAGGGATATTAAATAATAACGCAAGAAAGTATGAAATACCTAACACTAAAATTGGGAAGAACCAAGTTCTGCGAATTACAGTATTAAAACCGAATTGGGTGTACCAATTAGCCATTGCAGACCCCATTACCCACTCATTAAACATAAGTGTAACTTGTAGAATCAACAACCAAACACTTAACTCTCCACGCCCGTCAGCTCCTAAAAACTGAGAGTATATAATCACAGATAAAAAAGATATTGCCGCTTTAGAAATTTGCCAAGTGTAAGACCTTATTGGGTTATCAGTACTCATTTCAATTCAGGTAAAAATCGACCAAGAGTCGCAATTCTAAAATAGTTTTGATACTGATTTACATTTAGTTTCTCGAAGTTATGAACCAATTTTTCTCGGTAACTGCGATTGATAATATCATCTAAATCAGAATTCATAACCCAATCTATCCATTCAGTCCCATGTTCGTGGGTTAACCAAGCATCGGGCATGGTAAAACCTTTCTTGTCAGTACGATTATATAGATCTTGAGGTAGTAAATCTTTAAAAGTATTTCGAAGCAACCCTTTAGGTAGACCATTTTGAGATAATTCTGATAATGTTTTCTTACCTAAGAAATATTTGGGGATATTTAAATCGTCCGCAAACGGGTTTCTACTTTCCAATTGAAATGCCATTCCATTTCGATCCTCCCAAGCTAGCATTTGGTAGAGTTTGCCGTAGAATTTTGGATCTTGCAATTTACCGTAATAGTCACCCAACATCATTTCTTGTAGATTTTCTACTTTTGGATGCAACTCAACGTTATTATCATAAATTATTTCTGTTGGGAATAACTCCGACCAGGCCCATTTATCTATTTTTTTCTTGAAGTTGGTAGACATTTTAGACCGCAACTTTCTTTTAAGAAATACTTTTCTTGCCTTACTTGCTGGAATTGGCCAAAATTCTTTAAACTTACCAATAGAAGCGCCCTCGTCTTTTAAACCCTGAATGAAATAATCTGGGTATCCTCCAAAAATCTCATCTGCTCCTTGTCCGTTGAAAAGTACAACTACTCCCTCATCCTTTACTCTTCTGCACAGCGCAAAATGGGCAACATTATTCCATGCAACTTGAGGTCGTTGGGTTCGAATTATTTGCTCCTCTATATCTGCAGTAGTTAAGCCTTCAACATCTATACGATGCATATTACCACCATGTTTTCTGTGAACCTGCTCCTGCCATTTAGACTCATCACCTGACTTTCCATTACTTCCTACCGAAAATAAATGAACCTTTTCATCTACCCCTAGAATCCAACGACCCAAGCCCAAAAGGATGGCACTATCTATTCCGCCACTTACTGCAAATCCAATCGGAACATCACTTCTAAGTCTTTTACGCATTGACTCAAAAAGCATTTCCCGAAGATCTCTTGAATCTGTGTTTCGATAATGTGAAGATGGAAAATACCAACGTCGAAAAATAGTATTTCTCAGATTTGGAATCCATTTAAGCCAATGCCCGGGTGGTAAACTTTTTACTCCCTCGTACCAATCATGAACATCAGACATACCATACTTCATATGTAAATAAATGGCTTGTTGATTTAAATTATTAGAACCCGAAAATTGCCTTAATGCCAATTCATTACTACTAAAGGCAAACCCTTCTTTATTTACAACATAATTTAGAGGCTTAACCCCTGTTTTATCTCTAACTATGGTATAGGTATTTTCCTGAGAATCGTAAATACAAAATGCAAAGAACCCATCAAGTAATGGAAGACATTTTTCTTCCATTTTTGCCCAAAGTTCTAGCAAAACTTCTGTATCCGTATCTGTAACAGTATTTAACTTATACTGTTTTCTAAGTTCGATATAATTAAATATTTCGCCATTGTAGGTTAACCAATAACGAGAATTTGCATCACACATAGGTTGGTGGCCTCTTTCACCAGGCGCAATAATTGATAACCGCTGATGAAGTATAAAACCATTAACAGATTCGGCAACAACATCGTAGAAATTGCGTTTAGGTAAATATTGTAAAGTTGCTTCGTAGCCCTCTTTACCCCATAAAACGGGTGTTGGCTCAGAATTTTTTTTCAGCAACAACAATCCTGCATCATCTTTACCTCTATCTTCAATAGAACTACTAAAAATACGCGTCCATCTCTCCCAGTACCCTCGATCCTTCAGAACAGATGTTGATATACCGGCAATTCCACACATGTTATTTAATCCAGTAAAAATCTTTAAAAACGCGATTCACTCCATATTGGGATATCGCTTTTTTGCTAATTTCTATTTTATCAAAGATTTGAGATTTTTGGGTGAATTCCAAAAGAGCGGTAAATAAATGATTAAATCCTGTTAAGTTTTCACTATTCCTCTTAATAACAATTCCATTTTCTGCAGTTAACATTTCCGAAATACTACCTACATCATTACTAATTACAGGCAAGCCATAGCACAAAGCCTCTGTTATAACACAAGGAGCATTTTCAGAGTCTGAATACATTAAAAAAATATCACTGTTTCGGTAATGTGGTATCAAATCTTGAACTGGCATTTTCGGATAGACAAAAACAGATGTTAGATCTAGGCTATTATTAGATTCTAAGGCGCCTCCTACAAGTGTTAAAGTCGCCCCAGGAAAGTGCTTTTGAAACTCATTAAACGCCTCAATAATTAAAGGGATATTCTTTCTTTGCTCAAAATTGGAAATGTGTAAAATCCGGAGATTGGACACATTAATTTCTTCAGTTGGAATTAGCTTACTCTCTATATTTATTTCAAAAACTTGATCCAATATATTGGGAACAACAATATATTCTCTTTCTTCGGAATAAGTCTTAGCCATAGATTGATACATAGATTCACTAATACTTACATACAAATCCGTTTTCTCCCAAACCTGTTTAAAGTAATATCGAAACCATGTATTTCGTTGATTGTAACTGTCGGGAGCATCATTATCAAAAATTGCCCAATGTTCAGTGTAATACAAGTTAAAACCTTTTAATTCCTTAAATGTAGTTGCTAAATAACCAACTTTATCCGCAGAGTGTAGATGAACGTAATTTGTAGAATGGGTTCTAAAATAACTCGATAAAACATAAATTCCCACGAAATAATACCACAGAAAATTTACAGGTTTGAAAAGAATAAATTTACTTTGAAAAACAGGTATAACAAATTCTGCAAATTCACAATTTTCATCCTTCAACTCTTTCATGACATTCCAAAATTCCCTCAATCTAAAATTAGAATTTGTAGCCAAATGTATTAGATGCAATGACTCATTGGAACCTTCGAATTTATCAGAGTTGTAAAATGCTTTAAAATGTCTTTGGATAAAGTCTCCTGCAAAAGGGTTTTCATTTGTGGGATACCATCCTGCAAGCCAAAGCATAATAATACAAATATAGGTGGCTTGAGATGGAATCCCTACTAGAATTATATACCTTTTATACTTCTATCTGTCCATTGACAGCCATCAAATACGAAATTTTTTAAAGACATATCAGTCAGTTTAATCTCTACAGGTGGTTGATGTGATTTCCTTGGAGGAATAATTAAATAAGACCTTTGTGATGTCGAAATCGAAAATAACAATTCAGCTTGGTTCCAATTAAACTCAAGCATAGAATTATATGATAAAGTAAAAGGTGGGTTAATCTGATATTTTTTTATTGAATCTTTTAAGTCTACCGGAATTGAATTAGTGTTAAAACAGGTTTGTTCATAACCTGATTGTACTTCCCAGCTCAAAGCCACTTCCCCAGTATTACAACCAGTAAGTGGCACAACTTCTATCAATTCTTTTTGTTCACCACCAGCCCCATCTTTTTCAGAAGCAATCATGACAAATTGTCCGTTTAACTTTACCAAATCGAGCTTTGGGGGATGTCCCCAAACACTTGAAATCGGCAGATAAATTAAAGTATCAATATTTAATAATTCGTTGTCCACTCCCCAGTGAAAGCCGATGACGGTAACATCAGCCACACAAGAATGACATCCCATCAAATTCGTATCTTCAGTACTCAACGTTACGAACGAATAATCATCAAACGTATCAAAACGAATAGGAATCCACCTCGAAGAATCAATAGAAGACATTATACTCAAAGAGTATTTGTTAAGTGAATCTTTTGTAATTCGGGATACAATTTCAGGTTTGATACTTTCTGTATTTTGATTGCTACAGGCGCAACAGCCAATGATCAATAAAAGGTATAATATTTTACTAAAGGGCTGCATGCATCACAAATATAATCGAGCAATTGGCTCAAATCTAAAAATCACGCTATTTTTACAAGACAAATCAATGAAATTCATGTTATCACGTAATAATCAATTTGAGAGATTATTTGTTGTTTGCTTGATGCTTTCCCTAGGAATTCATTCTGCAAAAGCTCAACTTTTTTCTGTACCATTTGAATATGGAATAGCCTCTGGCGACCCAACATCATCGTCGGTTATTTTATGGACAAGATTGCATCCAACCATGAATGATTCGGAAATTATTTCTTGGGAAATAGCAACAGATACGGGTTTTCAAAAAATTAAAAATTCGGGAAATGCAACTGTACTTAAAAATAAGGACTTCACGGTTAAAGTTGATGCCCCAAACCTTAATTCAAATACCGTTTATTATTATCGATTTACCTGGAACGGTATAATTTCACCTGTAGGCAGAACTAAAACTACACCATCAAGTAATGAAAACTATCACTTACGATTTGCGGTGGTTTCATGTGCCAATTATCAAGGTGGTTTTTTCAATGCCTATGGTAATGTTGCAGCTTATAATGACTTGGATGCTGTAATACATTTAGGAGATTATATTTACGAAGTTGGAGCAACTGGGTACGGTGTAGAAGAAGTGAAAAATCAAGGTCGTGTACACGATAGTTTTGAAACGGTAACCTTGGATCAATACAGAGCACGTTATGCGCAATATCGACTAGATAGTAATCTCCAAAAAATGCACCAACAGCATGCAGTAATATGTGTTTGGGATGATCACGAAAGCGCAAATGGTTCTAACCGACTTGGAGCACAGAATCATACGGAAGGCGTTGAAGGAATTTGGGAAGATCGAAAACGATTTTCTCGTAATGCTTTTTTTGAATGGATGCCAATTCGGGAGAAATCAGACAGCAGCATTTATAGAAAACTCAGCTATGGCAGTCAAGTTGACCTTTTAATGCTGGACACAAGAATAGAAGGCAGAGACCCACAAATAAACGATGTTTCCGATACGGCACTGTATTCAACTAGTAGAACCATTTTAGGCAGTGCTCAAAAATCTTGGTTCAAACAAGAATTAATGAATTCAAATGCAAAATGGAAGCTCATTGGTAACCAGGTAATATTCTCAGAGTTTAATATCGGTTGGGCGTCAAAACTATTAAACCAACAACCCGAACAAGTAGAATCTCAGTTTTTAGATATCTGGGATGGATATCCCTCAGAAAGGCAAGAAATATTCAATTTTATAAGAAGCAATTCCATCTCTAACCCCGTAATTCTGACTGGAGATTTTCATTGTGCAATGGCCTTTGATTTAACGGATAGTGCTACTCAAACAAAATCCACTCCTTATCCATATAAACCCTGGTCTTATAATCCAACAACTGGAGCCACCTCGGTTGGAGTAGAATTTGTATCGCCGAGTATATCTTCTTCAAATTTTGACGAAAGCGCCTCTCCTACGGTAGCTCTTTTTCTAGAGAATCAATTGGTTAGTGAACTACCTTCACCATCGCCCAGTGGATATATACCAAACCCTCACATGAAATACGTAAATCTGCGTCAACATGGATATGTGCTCGTAGATGTAAATGAGGATACTTTGCAGGGAGATTTTTACTTTACTGAATCCATTTCAAACGCCACACAAAATCAAAATTGGGCTAAAGGATTCTACACTGTTGATGGATTGCCATTTTTGCGTGAGGCCTCATTACCTAGACCATTGAAAAACACTCAGGATATTCCTGCTCCTAGATTTAAAAACTTACTATCTCAAAAGGATCTGAAAAATAATTTTATTTTGGCATATCCAAACCCAGCAAATACCACATTGAATATTCATTTACCCAAAGGCAATTTAGAGTTAATTACCTTAGTCCGTGCAGATGGGTCAATACTAGAATCCATTAACTACCCGAAGGGAATAAACAGCGTAAAATTGGATATTTCCCATTTACCTTCGGGAATGTATTTTGCTAGAATCAAGACCAATAATGACCATTATACCAGTAAGGTTTTAATCCAGCATTAATTAGCGGTCCACACTATGGGTTTTGTGTAATTCCCATGGGCCGACCTTATCACCAACCAGTACATTCCAGGCCCAATTCTTGGAGTAATCTCAAAATCCAAATCGGGATTGGTAAACTCAGCCTCAAATTGGATTCTTCCGTCTAGTGAAACAATTTCTAGTGCTAATTGGCTATGCTGTTCAAGCAGTTTAATGTGCAGTTTCTCTGAAGCCGGTTGCGGATAAACTGAAATTTTTTCATTCACCACATCACCAACTCCAACTCCGGAAATCACTTTACAAGCACTCGTGTCTTTGCACTCTCCTACCGTTACCTCCACACCGTAATAACCATTTACTAATGGCGTAAATGTTTGTTCTGTAGCGCCTTCCACAGGAGTATATTTATTTTTACAATCCAGCCATTGATAAGTTCCGGTATTCGATAAAGACTTTAAAGTTTTTTCAACTTGTTCAATTCCATCATCAATACGAGTAACATTCACTTTCCAAATAAGTACGCTATCACATCCAATTGAATTAACTAAAGTGTCAGTATAAGTACCCGAATATTGGAATATCCTATCTCCGAGTGGTGAAGGCACCCTTTTACAACCTGCAAGTTCAACTATGTTTTCACTTTTGGGTAAAATAGTAAGATTTACTGTAATGATGCTATCACAAAATTTCTTATTAAAAATGGTATCAAAATAAGTTCCCGATTGGTCCCAATAATATTTCCCCGAGGGAGCGGTAAATCCTCTACACTCCACGGGGCTAATCTCACCGTAGGAAACATTTGAAACAAAATCAATGGTTATAATAGAATCACAACCTTGTTTGTTTACCAAAGTATCATAATAACGGCCATAATCTTTGTATGTGTATTTTTTACTCGGACTTTGAACAGGGAAGTTGCATGAACTTAAGGTCATTTTGGAACTTGTAGATTTCAGGATTGTAGTATTCACTTTAACCACAGAGTCACAACCTCTAAAGGAAGTAAGATGGTCGTAATAAATCCCAGTTTCTGTAATTGTATCAGTACCACTAGGAAGAATATAAGAATTACACTGGGTAATACTCATTTCACTCGAGTCAGCACCGATAACCACAGTTGCCGTTACCACGCTATCACAACCTATTGCATTTTTTAAATAATCTGTGTATACTCCTGTTTGATAATAATATAAATCACCTGAAGGAGCTAATACTGAATCACATCCCCAGTAATTTTGCGATGAATAACTTTTGTTTCTGATAGTTACATCAATCTTCAAAACAGAATCACAGCCCATATAAGTAGGTAGCGTATCGTAATAAGTTCCGGTTTTACTTACCACATAAGAACGGCTGGGAACAGAATATCTATCGCAGGTATTTACCTTAAAACTATCAATCACAGAACCCACATTGAACTTATATCCGTTGGTCCAATTTGAAGAAGTTCCTTTTAAATCAAATCCAACTAATGTTCCAGTAAATCCATTGCCAGAATAATCTTTAGCTGTTTTTTCCGCTAAATTATTACCGTTGGGCTTACCTTGATTTAACTTGTAATATAATTCTAATCCTTTTTGAGGATCACAATATTCATCATACATATCAGCTTGGATATCACTTTGCGAACGTGCGTAGTTCCAGATCCTGACCTCATCAATTTTACCATGCCAATGCCTAGAATACACATTACTGTGATTCCCAATTGCCAATTGAGTTGAGTAAGATACTCCTAGTTGAGTTCCAGCAATCAACGAATCAATCATTTTACCATCTAGATAAAGGCGAATTACTTTACCATCGTAAGTTCCTGCCACATGATACCATTGATTAGTTTTCATTACAGAACTACTTGTAATTAGCTCATACCAAGAACCATTACCAATAGTGAAATTTAATCTACCACCGTCGCCAGCGCGCAACATATACCCTAGGTTGCTAGTATTTTCTTCCTTACAGATAATATTTCCCTCATATACTTGTGTTCTCCATGATGAGGCATTAATCCATACTTCTAAGGTTAATTCTCCGCCATCCATTGCCAAAGCCGAGTCTGTTCCGCAATTGATTTGATCGTTACTACCATCAAACAAGAGTGCATTCTGCGCTTCTAAAGAAACTTTAAGACCAAAAAACAGGGTAAATATTGCTATTGATAACGTTTTCACAATTAGCAATTTACATCAATTTGTTGAAATTCAAATATTGGAATACATCATAAACAAAAAAGAGGTTCGTAATGAACCTCTTTTTTCGGGCGATCGACCGGGATCGAACCGGCGACCTCCAGTGCCACAAACTGGCGCTCTAACCGACTGAGCTACGACCGCCGTATATTGGGGTGCAAATATACCAATTTTTCCAATCTAAAATCGATACAATCTATTTTTTTTAATATACCCGCAAAACAAGTCCTTTGAGGTAATGTCCCTCAGGATGAAAGATACTCACAGGATGATCTGGACCTTGGGATAAGCGATGTAAAATTTGGCATTCTCTACCTACCTCCATTGCTGCTGCTGTGACAGTATGAATGAACAATGGCTCATCAATAACCTGTGAACATGAAAAAGTAAATAATAAACCACCCGGTTTTACCTTTTGAATTCCCAAGGTATTCAAACGCTTGTAGCCCATGGTGGCCGCATGTTTCTTTTTTAAACTCTTGGCAAATGCGGGCGGATCTAAAACCACAATATCATAATAGTTTTCTTCTTCCCTTAAATAAGTTAAAACATCAGCCGCTACCGCTTTATGCTTTTCATTCACCCCATTTAAATCGGCGTTTACGTTACATAATTCAACCGCTGTTTTTGAAACATCAACAGAAACCACATCATCAGCACCTCCTAACAAAGCCGCAATGGAAAACCCACCGGAATATGCAAAAGTATTCAACACCGTTTTTCCTTTAGAATAGGTGCCGAGTAGAGCTCTATTCACCCTTTGATCTAAAAAGAATCCTGTTTTCTGACCTTCCACCCAATTTACATTGAGCTTCATATTGTTTTCTAAAACAACGGCATTCTCCATTTCTCCTAATAAAAATTCATCTTCAATATCATTTCTGTGCAGTGCACTTTTTGATTTGTAATAAATGGTTCTCAGTGAGGTTCCGTATTCAGACTTAAGTGCCTCCGCAATATCTATTCGTATTTTGTGCATGCCTAAGATGTGCGCCTGTATTACTGCATGTTCGCCATAAATATCAATAATCAAACCAGGTAACCCATCTCCTTCACCATGAATTAATCGGTACGTATTTGTTGGTCCTTCCAGACTTAAACCCAAATTTTTTCTCAAGGATAATGCTTTGGATATTTTTTGTTTCCAAAATGCTACATCAATAGAAGTTTTTTCAAATGAAATTATCCGAATAAGTATGCTTCCATCTCCTATCATTCCAATAGCAAGGAAACTCCCTTTATTGTCTAAAACTTCCACCAAATCACCTTCTTCAACTTCATCAATTTCGCGCACGGCGCCAGAAAACACCCAAGGATGTCTTCTTAGAATAGCTTGTTCTTTGCCCTTTTTTAAATATGCTTTTTTCAAATCGTTGTGCAAATTTCACCCTTTTAATAGAAATTTGTTACATGCCCATAAAAATAGGTAGTATTACCGACGCCATTGAAGAAGTAGCACCAAGCAGTTTACAAGAAGATTATGACAATAGCGGATTACTCGTTGGAAATAAGAATGACGAAGTGGAGAAAGCCCTTCTTTGTTTGGATGTTACTGAAGAAGTGGTTGAAGAAGCCATTGATAATAATTGCGATTTAATTATTTGCCATCATCCCATTATTTTCAGAGGTTTAAAACGATTGAATGGCAATAATTATGTTGAAAGAACAGTGATAAAAGCAATAAAAAACAATATTGCTATCTATGCCTGCCACACTAACCTAGACAACGCATTACACCAAGGTGTAAACCAAAAATTAGCAGAAAAATTAAACATTAAACAAGGTCGAATTCTTGCACCAATGAAAGGGAAGCTAGCCTCATTGGTGGTGTATATTCCAAATTCACATTTTGAAAAAGTTCAAAATGCTTTATTCTTGGCTGGGGCAGGAAATATTGGAAACTACAGCGAATGTGGATTTTCAACAGAGGGAATAGGTACATTCAAACCTATGGATGGTTCAGAACCCTTTTTGGGCGAACAAGGTAAAAGAAGCCTAGAGAATGAACAACGCCTTGAACTGATTTTCCCCAAATACAAACAGGCAGAAATCCTAAGCGCGATGAATTCATCCCATCCCTATGAAGAGATTGCCTATAAAGTGAATGAACTGAATAATACATGGCAAGAGGTAGGAGCAGGACTTATTGGGGAGTTAAATGAAGAAATGGAAGTAGAGGATTTCGTAAAGCATATCAAAACCAGCTTGGGAATTGATACGTTTAAAGGAACCAAAACAAATAAAACAAGTATAAAAAGAGTAGCACTTTGCGGGGGGGCTGGAAGTTTTCTAATTAATACTGCAAGGGCAAATGGAGCAGAAGCATACATCACTTCTGATGTAAAATATCATGAGTATTTTGATGCAGAAGGAGAACTATTTTTATGTGATGTAGGGCATTATGAATCTGAAAAACACACTATTACTATTTTTAGAGATATTTTGTCAAAAAAATTCCCTAATTTTGCAACCATTTTTGCCACAACTAATACTAACCCGATTCAATATTACTGATCAACATGGACGTAAGTATAGAAAAAAAATTGCATGACCTCTGGAAATTGCAACAAATCGACAGCAAGTCTGACGCAATTCGCGCTATCGGCGGAGAGTTGCCAATGGAAGTAGCTGATTTGGAGGATGATATCGCAGGACTAGAAACTCGTATCCAACACTTTGATGAAGAAATCGAAGAATTAAACTCTCAAATTGCTGGAAAGAAAAACGCTATCAAAGATTTCCAAGCATTAATTGCTAAATACGATGAGCAGATGAACAACATCAAGAACTCTCGTGAATATGAAGCAATAGACAAAGAGAAGGAGATTGCTGGATTAGAGATTCTTTCTGCTGAAAAGAAAATTAAAGATTTTTCAAAAATCATTGAAGCAAAGAACGAACTGCTTGAGCAAACTCGTGAACAGCTTAACTCAAGAAAGTCTGACTTAGATTTCAAAAAAGCTGAGCTTGTTGAAATCGAGAAAGAGAATGAGAAGGAAATGGCTAAATTACTTAAAGACCGTGAGTCGGCTTTGAAAAAGCTTGATGACCGTTATGCTCGTGCTTACACTCGTGTTCGCGAAAATATGAAAAACGGTATTGCGGTTGCTCCAATCGTGAGAAGTTCTTGTGGAGGATGCTTTGCTAAGGTTCCACCACAGCGCCACAGTGATATTCGTACTCACATTAAAATCATTGTATGTGAACATTGCGGTAGAATTTTAGTGGACGAAACCATCTCAGGAATTGCAGCTGCAGTTGTTGAGGAGAAAAAGACTACAAGAAGAAAGATGAAGCTTACAGCTTCAAAGTAAATCTTAGAAAATATTACAGTAAAAAGGGCCTGCAATGCAGGCCCTTTTTTTATTGATTATAACTAGATATTAACTTCTGGCAAGTGGCTATTGGGGTAGAAAATAGTGAACGTATCAAAAAGACGCAAAATATTGCGTCTCTGTAATTTCTGCCACCATTGTACAAACAATAGCCAGTAGCCAATAGCCAGCGGCTGGCAGCCAATAGCTAATAACTCTCCTTATCACTTGGGAAATCTTTCGACTTCACATCAGTGATATAGTGCTGAACAGCACCTTTAATATCATCATATAGGTTTAAATACCTTCGAATAAATCGAGGGTTAAATTCTTGACTTATACCTAACATATCGTGCAATACCAATACTTGACCATCCACATCATTTCCAGCACCAATACCAATAACCGGAATTTCTAAAGATTGCGCTACACGCTTGGCCAACCCTGCAGGAATCTTTTCCAAAACAAGAGCAAAACAACCGGCTTCTTGCAATAATTTGGCATCTTCTATAAGTTTTTCTGCTTCCGCTTCTTCCTTTGCTCGAACCGTGTAAGTTCCAAACTTGTATATACTTTGAGGCGTAAGGCCTAAATGACCCATTACAGGCACACCCGCAGTTAAAATTCTTTTAATACTCTCTATAATCTCTTCGCCACCCTCCATCTTAATGGCGTGAGCTCCACTTTCCTTCATGATTCGTATAGTAGAATTCAAGGCCTCCTTTGAATTCCCTTGATAACTACCAAATGGTAAATCTACAACAATCAACGCTCTATTTACGGCTCTCACTACACTACTCGCATGGTAAATCATTTGATCTAAAGTAATTGGCAAGGTCGTTTCATGACCCGCCATAACATTAGAAGCACTATCACCCACCAAAATCACATCAACACCTGCATCATCTACTATCTTCGCCGTAGAAAAATCATATGCTGTAAGCATCGAAATCTTTTCTCCCAAATGCTTCATTTCACTCAAGGAGTGTGTGGTAACTTTCTTAAATTCTTTGTGTACTGACATTTTTAACAATGCAAAATTTCGAATTAATTTCCATAACCCCTAACAAAATTGTCAAAATATTACCATTACATAAAAATTATAGCAGGGTTCCACCCTATTCGGTGTATTTTTGACCCAAATGAAGCGGACTACCCTTTCCAAATTTTTTTCAGCATTTTTAGTGATTCTCCTTTTTTCAGGATGTGATAATTCCGTTGATATAAATGCAGAGTGGAAAGAAACCATCATTATATATGGTTTGCTCGACCCAAATCAAAACGACCAATACATTAAAGTTAACAAAGCATATCTAAATGAAAACACTTCTGCTTTAGTTGTTGCGAAAAACTCGGATAGTCTTTACCTCAATAATGCCGTGGTAAAATTGAAAAGGTTAAATACCGGAGAGGAGTTTATACTTAGCAAGGTAGATGAGATTCAGAAGGATTCAGGAATTTTCGCCAGCGACGTAAATTTCTTATATAAGCTTTCAGAACCCGTCATGGAAAATGAACCCTATGAAGTTGAAGTCACTACTCCTCTTGGGAAATCATGGGCGAATACATGGACTTTAAAAATGGCGAGAATTGAGGCTCCATTCAGAACTACTAACCCCATTTTCTCATTAGGACCTCAATATATCACCATATCATACGTTCCAGGAACAAATGCGTTTGCATACGATGTAAAATTAAAAGTAAATGTGGAGGAATATACTCAAAGTGACACTACTTTAATTGTGACTAAGACTTTACAATGGGATGTAATTACCAACTATTTCATGCCACGCGGACGCACTAACTCAACAGTAATCCATCAGGTAGAACGTACTTCCTTTTTCCAGTTTTTGGCCTATACTTTAGATACCGCAGCACCTGTATACCGAAGAATTAAATCTGTTTCTATGGAATATTACGGTGGAAGCCAAAGTCTGATAGATTACATTTCAGTAAACGAACCCTCTATTGGTATAGTACAAAAACAAGCAGAATACACAAATATCAACAATGGGTATGGTCTGTTTGGATCAAGATGTAAACAAACCATCGACAATGTTCCGATGGATCCAGGTTCAGTTTCAATTCTAAACAATAATAAGATTACTGCACCTCTTAATTTTATCTATTGACGAAACAATAATAATTTTAACGAAACACGATTATTTGAATTCCTTGCAGTATTTTGTATTTTCCGCAAAAGTGAAATAAATTCTATGAAAAAATTAATTATCAAGCTCCTTTCGACTACATTATTAATTACACTATTAAGTGTAACATCATGCACCTATGAAGATGGTCCAATGATTTCGCTAAGAAGTAAAACTGCCCGTCTAACCGGAAAATGGATTCAGGAATCTCCTTCATTAGGCGAAGGAGCAGTTGCATATATGGAGTTTAAGGAAGACAATCAAGCAGTTACTGGAGGTAGAGCAGTTACTGGAGCAGGAACTGTTGTGCCTTATTCATCAAATGCAACTTGGCAATGGGAAGACGGAAAAGAAAGAGTACGTATAACTTGGGGCCCAGTTGACGATGTGATCATTACAATTAAGAGGTTAACAAATTCTGAATTGTGGTACGTTTATGAAGGCGACGACGAAGTGTACATGTGCGAAAAAGAGTAATTATCCTGTCAATTTCAGACATTCCGTCCTTCCAAATTGCCACTCTGATTTAAAAATCTGACATTTCGTCAGCAAATACGCCAAATATCAAATTGGCATTGCCTTTGACATAAATGAGGCAAAGAAAAAAACAATCATCATGAGTAAAATAATTGGAATCGACTTAGGAACTACAAACAGTTGCGTTGCCGTACTTGAGGGTAACGAGCCGGTTGTAATCCAAAACAGTGAAGGACGCAGAACTACTCCATCAGTAGTTGCATTTTTAGATGAAGGTAAAGGTGAGCGAAAAGTGGGAGATCCTGCAAAGCGTCAAGCAATTACCAATCCTCAAAACACCATTAATTCAATTAAGCGTTTCATGGGAGAATCATTCTCTGCAATGTCTAAAGAAATTGAGCGTGTTCCTTACAAAGTAGTTAAAGGAGATAATGATACTCCACGAGTTTCAATCGGAGATCGTTTATACACTCCACAAGAAATTTCAGCCATGACACTTCAAAAGATGAAGAAAACAGCTGAAGACCATTTGGGACAAGAAGTAACTCGCGCAGTCATTACAGTACCTGCTTATTTTAATGATGCACAGCGTCAAGCTACGAAAGAAGCCGGGGAAATTGCGGGTTTAAAAGTAGAGCGTATTATTAATGAGCCCACAGCCGCTGCCTTAGCTTATGGATTAGACAAGGGTGGACGCGATATGAAAATTGCTGTTTACGACCTTGGAGGTGGAACATTCGACGTTTCAATACTTGAGTTAGGTGATGGTGTTTTTGAAGTGAAGAGTACTAATGGTGATACTCACCTTGGTGGTGATGACTTCGACCAGGTACTTATTGACTGGATGGCCGATGAATTCAAAAACGATGAAAATATCGATTTAAGAAAAGATCCAATGGCTCTTCAGCGCTTAAAGGAAGCTGCTGAAAAAGCGAAGATTGAATTATCAAGTTCAACCGAAACTGATATAAATCTTCCCTATGTTACAGCTGTTGACGGAGTCCCTAAACACTTGGTGCGAAAATTATCTCGTTCAAAATTCGAGCAACTTGCTGAGCGATTAATCCAAGGCACTCTTGAGCCATGTAAACAAGCATTGAAAGATGCCGGTATGAGTTCTAACGATATCGATGAAGTAATTTTAGTTGGTGGATCCACACGTATTCCTGCAATCCAGAAATTAGTTGAAGACTTCTTCGGAAAGGCTCCATCAAAAGGGGTGAATCCAGACGAAGTTGTGGCTATTGGAGCATCTATCCAAGGTGGAGTTCTAACAGGTGAAGTTAAAGATGTTCTGCTATTAGACGTTACTCCTTTAAGCTTAGGTATTGAAACAATGGGTGGTGTAATGACCAAAATGATTGAGTCAAATACTACTATTCCAACCAAAAAGACTGAGACTTTCTCCACTGCAGCTGACAATCAGCCGTCAGTAGAAATTCACGTTCTTCAAGGAGAGCGCTCAATGGCTGCAGACAACAAAATAATTGGTAGATTCATTCTAGATGGAATACCACCATCACCAAGAGGAGTTCCACAAATTGAGGTAACTTTTGATATTGATGCCAACGGTATTTTAAACGTTTACGCTAAAGATAAGGCAACGGGTAAAGAACAAAAGATTCGTATTGAAGCAAGTTCTGGATTAAGCAAAGAAGATATCGAACGCATGAAGCAAGAAGCAGAGCAAAATGCAGATGCCGATAAGCAGCGTAAAGAAGAGATTGAGAAGTTCAATGCAGCAGACAGTCTGGTTTTCCAAACTGAAAAACAATTGAAAGAGTACGGAGATAAAATTCCTGACGAGAAGAAAGGACCTATCGAAGATGCCCTAGGAAAACTTAAAGAAGCTGTACAAAATAAAAATCTAACAGATATCGAAGCTCATACAGCTACATTAAATACTGCTTGGCAGGCGGCAAGTGAAGACTTGTACAAAGCAACTCAAGGAGATGCAAATGCACAATCAGATCCAAATGCAGCAGGCAATGCTGATGCAGGAAGCGGAGATTCTGGAGATGAAGTACAGGATGTGGACTTCGAAGAAGTAAAATAATCTTAAAAATTATTCAATTAAAAAGCGGGTTTGTCCCGCTTTTTTTATGCAAAAGGTTATTTTCGAAAAATGAAATCTAGTAATTTACTGGTTGGAATTATCACCTTAATGATTTTGGCTGCATGCGGAGACTCTGACAACGAATCAATAGGCGCTTCTGAGGAAACTCAAGACTCTGTAGTTTCCGAACCATCAGCAAAAAAGGAAGAAATTCAGCAGCCAAAGATTGAAGGAATATCCCCAATAAAATTGGATAGTTTAAGAGTGAGAAAGAAATTTAATGAATCCGCTCAAAACTTTTGGGATGCATATAAGGATGGTAATTTTGATATTTATGTAAGACACCTACATCCTACTATAATTAGAAGTTTAGGCGGAACCGAAGAATTCAAGCGTCGTGCCAAAGCAATGAAGGCTCAAGACCCATACGAATATGAAGAGGTGTTGGTTGGCCCAGTAGACTCAATGTCATCTGCTCGGAATGATAGAGGTGACGTTACGGGTTGGTATTGTGTTATGCCTATTAGAAGATGGGTAAAAGGGGCACCTGCAGATCAATATCAACTTCAAGTACTAGCCGGACAAACCACAGATCACGGTAAGAATTGCGTTTTTGCAGATATCACAAATATGCCAAAAGAAAAAATCTTGTTGCTGATGCCTGATATGCGTTTTCTTTTCAGAAACATCAAATAAAAATACTCTATTCTAACTAAAGAATTGATATTGGATATAGGCAAAATGAACTAACTTTGTGCTATGAAATTTTTCATCGATACAGCAAACTTAGATCAAATTAAAGACGCAAACGACTTAGGAATTTTAGACGGAGTTACGACAAATCCTTCCCTTATGGCAAAAGAAGGTATTGTTGGAGACGAAGCAGTATTAAATCATTACAAAACCATTTGTGAGATTGTTGATGGAGATGTGAGTGCTGAGGTTATTTCTACTGATTATGAGGGAATGATTGCTGAAGGTGAACAATTAGCTGCACTACATCATAATATCGTGGTTAAAGTTCCAATGATTAAAGATGGAATTAAAGCAATTTCCTACTTCACAAACAAAGGTATTAGAACTAATTGTACCTTGGTGTTTTCTCCAGGTCAGGCAATTTTAGCTGCTAAAGCTGGCGCAACGTACTTGAGTCCATTCATTGGAAGAATTGATGATATCAACTGGGACGGGATGGAATTGATTAAGTCAATTGCTGAAATTTACGCTGTACAAGGATATGAAACAGAAATTTTGGCTGCCAGTATTCGTAACCCTTTACATATTGTAAAAAGTGCTGAATTTGGTGCCGACGTAGTTACTTGCCCATTAAGCGCAATCCTAGGATTATTAAAGCATCCATTAACAGATATTGGTCTTGCTCAATTCTTAGCCGATCATAAAAAAGCCAACGGATAATTCACTTTATTCAACACTACTACAAACAATTTCCCTCTACAATCGTTAACTTTAAAACGCATTTTGGGAAGAAGAGTAGCAGTATACCGATCCGCACATTTTAACGCAGCACATAGACTAAATGTGCCTCAGTGGACAGAGGAAGAGAATCAAAAATTCTTCGGTCTGTGTAATAACAGAAACTATCACGGCCACAACTATGATATAGTAGTACGGGTAGAAGGTGAAGTAGATGAAGTTACAGGATACCTTATAGACATGAAGATTCTGAAGGATATTATGGAAGAAGAAATTATTGAAGCTTTCGACCATAAAAATTTAAACCTTGATGTTGACGACTTCAAAGACTTAAATCCTACTGCTGAGAATATTGTTTGGGTATGTTGGAAGAAAATCAGACAAAAACTCGATTCCCATTTAGACTTAAGCGTGCGTTTATATGAAACACCACGTAACTTTGTAGAGTTCAATGGATAAAGATAAATTAAACAAAATCCTCAACACCATCGATGAGATGGGCGATTCACATGTGGGCAGTTCAAATGACACACCTCTAAGAGAAGACGCATTTGAAATGGATGATCAATTAAAAATTGAACTCATCGCTAAACACTTTAAGGAAATCATGCATGTTCTTGGGCTTGATCTAACAGATGAAAGTCTGCAGGGAACTCCATTGAGAGTAGCAAAAATGTTCATCAATGAGCATTTTAAAGGGCTGGATCCAAAGAATAAACCACATCCTACCCTATTCGATAATAATTTCAAATATGGTGAGATGTTAGTAGAGAAAGATATTAACTTCTATAGCACCTGTGAACATCATTTTGTTCCTATTTTTGGGAAAGCTCATGTAGCCTATTTCTCTAGTGGAAAGGTTATTGGTTTGTCGAAGTTGAATCGTATTGTGGATTATTACAGTAAGCGTCCTCAGGTTCAAGAACGATTAACCATTCAAGTTGCTGAAGAATTCAAGGAAATATTAGAGACTGAAGATGTAGCCGTTGTGATGGATGCCAAGCATTTGTGTGTGGCCTCAAGAGGAATTAAAGATGATTCATCTTCTACAGTTACTGCATCTTACCATGGAAAATTCAAAGAAGCTCAAGTGAGAAACGAATTCCTCAAGTATGTTGGCTTCGGCGATCTAGGTTAATAAACCGTAAAACTCTTCATTTGTATATTAGATTTTGTATCTTGCTGTAGTTTAAAGCAATGAGATACCTGTCAATATTTTCAATTCTATTTTTCTGTTCTGCACTAACTGCTCAGAGCCCGATTACAATTAATAAATCTACAATTAAAATAGGTGGCGTATCCAATGAATTTATATACTTTGGCGCAAAAGCTGGAGATGAAATAAATATTTCCATCAAAATAACAGACAAAAAGAATAGACCTGATGATATAAAGGAAGTAATTCTAGGAATTTATGAAGGTGATGACCTTTGGAAGGAGGAAGCTTTAGTAAATACAAAAAAGAAAATATCTATAGATGAAACCGGAATCTATTTCTTAAAATTGAGGAACTCTTCAATCTGGGGAAGAATGGTAGAGCTAAGCATTAACAGGACTCCCGCAAAGGCCGATACTACTAACTTTAACCATATCGTTAAATGGAGATTGGAATACGATACTACATTCTACACAGTAAAAGACACGGTGTCATTAGGAAAAGACACTTTTGTGAAGGAAATTGTTCCGATTACTATAAAGCGTATTGGAAAGTATCAAAATACAAAAACCACAGATAATAGAGTGGTTTATAGTGTTTTTATTCCTGAAAACACGGTGTATTGGTATTACAAAGTTGCTAACTTCTTTTCCGATTCATACAATGTAGAAGATGCAGAAGGATTTAACCTAGCAGAAGATTTGGAAGCAAACTTAAACGGAATGACTTGGGATGATTTTAAGAAGTACACACCATCCTACAAAACTAAATACACCATGCGCGGTGATGTGGTGCGATTCAATTTCGCTTACCAAAGTTCATTTTTACAAAACAAAGATATCAAAATATACAACACCGGCTCTGCCACTAAGGTAAAGCACAAAGTATTTAAAATCCGGCACATGAACGGCGAATCTCGAAACCAATGTATTGGCATTGCCAACAAGCAACCTGGTGTATATGTTTTCAACAACTTCCAAGCAGCGGCTGTGGTAATAGATGAAAAATTCGAGGTGGTAGATGTAGAAAAATACAGAACAAGAAGTAAAAAAGTTCCGTATTTAGCGGAATAGAATAAGTACTAATTGACCAAAACTTATTACTATATTTGTTTAGACAAATTTGAAGCGCAGTGATTTTGTCAAAACCCTTTCTTTGGCATCATTGGCGCCCTTAATACCCCATGGCATGACATTAACTGATTTAAATCAAATAACCCAATCTTTTAAAAAGCAATCTAAAAGAATGCCTGTTTTGTTCACGTCGCACGGGAACCCTATGGATATTCCGTTATCTCGAGATGAGCGACCATTTTGGCAGCGCCTTTACAGGCTTGGAAAAGATTTAAAGTCCAACTATGATGTACAAGCGGCCGTTGTTGTATCTGCACATTGGTGCACAGGAAAAGAAACATTGGTCAATGCCTCTCCTATCCAAGAACAAATTTTCGATTATTACGGTTTTCCCAAAGAATACTACGAAGTTTATTATAATGCCAAAGGTGCACCTGAATGGGCAGACGAAATTTCAAAGCTAATTCCAAGTATTCTAACCACTCAATATTGGGGATTAGATCATGGGGCATGGCCAATGCTCATGCACCTATTTCCTGAGGCAGATATTCCGGTTTTTGAATTAAGTATTGCTTACGATGAATCGCCAAAATACCATTTTGAGTTAGGGAAAAAACTGAAATCATTGCGTGAACGAGGAGTATTAATTATTGGTAGCGGTTCATTAATTCACAACTTACCTCTAGCAATGCAGAAATTAAAATCGGGAGATAGACGAGCCTATGGATGGGAGGAGGAATATGATTTTTGGTTAAAGCAACAACTTGAAAGCAGAACAGTTGAAAATATTATAAATTATAAAAACAGCCACAAGCTCGGACTCTTGGCAGCGCCAACTCCAGATCATTTTGTACCCGTGTTATATTCATTAGGGTTAATGGACCCAAAAGACAAAATGGAGTTTTTCTATGAAGCCCCCGTTTCTCTTCCTGCCTTTAGTGAGCGTAGTTTTGTATTGAGTTAATTCATAGCTTTAATTTCAATCTACCGAAAATATAAAGATTTTTCATAAATTTATTTAATTCCTGCGGTAGTTACAACCTACGAGTAAAGATGTTTCAAA
>JAURNR010000024.1 GCA_030830065.1 Bacteroidota bacterium
ATCGCGATTTGAATACTTCAAACTTGACGAGAAACAACGCTCAAGACCAGTATTTAGAGCCGGAGTTAACAAACAACTCGCTCGAGGAACATTTTTACGTGCCTCATATGGTGAGGGATATAGGTTTCCGAGCATGGCGGAGTTGTTCACAGCCACGAGCAGTGGAGGTGTTTCCGTATTACCAAACCCAGATTTAGAGCCTGAATCATCTAAATCAGTTGAGTTGGGACTAAAACAAGGGATAAAATTTGGAAAGGTACAAGGGTATTTGGATTTTGCAGGCTTTTACACCCGGTTAAACAACCTAATGGAATATACTTTCGGAAACTGGGCAATAGATATTGGGTTTCCGAATTTTGGATTTAAAAGCTTTAATATTTCTGAATCAGAAATAAAAGGTGTAGAAATTGAAACCGGAGGTAAAATTTCTCTATCGGACAATTCATCAATTATGTGGTTTGGCGGATACACTTACAGTGTACCAACTGTTTCAAATCCAGATTCCGCGTTTACTTATATGGGTTTTGGTACTGCATATCCAGTAACATTTGCTAATACACGAAGTGATGAGACTGATTTTATGAAATATCGCAATCGTCATGTTGTTAGATTTGACGTTCAAGCAGATATTAAAGATATCAGCATGGCAATAAGCTACAGATTTGCTAGTGGATTTGAAAATGTTGACAAGGCTTTCCTAAACGATGTTCTTATTCCAGGCGCTGAAAATCAATATCGAAACGGCGCAATATCCGGACATGTATTTGATCTGAGATTGTCTAGAAAAATTACAAAATCAAGTCGAATAAATGCTCAAATAAGAAATATAACTCAACGAATATACATGGGAAGACCGGCAGACCTATCAGCACCGCGGCAATACCAATTACAGCTAGTTCACAATTTTTAAATGATTTTTTTAGTGTAACTCATTACAAAAGCACTAAAACAAATAAAATATAAAAGTCCTCCAAGTCCTTGTAGACGAACTCCAAGCATCCAATATCTAAAATCAAGAGAGAAAAACTCAAAGAAAACAACACTGCCTAACATTATTAGCGAAACAATTGTCAATGCCAACAGAATTGGATTAATAATCTGTTTGTTCTCAATAAATGTAAAAACCATATACACTAAACTTGGAATTAATAAAGCAAAGGAATAATCCCTTTGGTGAGGAAATATTAATGGGATTGAAGCACAGAATAATGCGATTGACAAGAAAGAAGAATGATAAATATGAGCGCTTTTTTTAATTCTGAGATACAAAAACGAAACAATGCCAATAAACACCAATCTCATAACTTGGGTAATTATAAAAATTGCTTTGTGGCTCAACTCCATAATGCAAACTGAAGGTTCTGTAGGAATTTTATATGATGTAAAATATTTCACCACTAATGCACCTATATCAACAAAGCCACCTTCCCCTACCGTTATAACATGTTTTTGTTGTAAGGGATTTATTGTATTTAGCCAACTTAAAGTTTGCTGACTAATATATTCAAAATCATAAAAGACAAAGGGTATTGCAATAAATAATATCAACCATAAAAGTACATTTATTGCAGCTTTGATATTAAAGTCCAAACCATATTTACCCATGAAAAACAAGGGTAATACTTTTACATTTATGCCCAAACCAATAAGCATACCGGAATACCATCCTTTTTTGAACTTTCCAAAAAAGGATTCCATTATAACCCACAGTAAAAATATTGTTAATTGGCCATACCATAGATTCATCCAAAACCATCGGTAACACAAAATCATAAGTATAATCCAAAAAACATTTCGCTTTTTAAGTGTATCTGGCGTAAAAATCTGCGCAATGATTCTAATGATTCTTGCTATCATTATTATTGAAAGAGATGACCATACAATTTTCACAGCGACCAACGCATATGAAATTCCAGGCAGCATGGAATCATTAGGAAATTGCCATTCTCTTAAGAAAACAAATGGTTGCAATAGCATTGCAAAAAAAGGTGAATAATAATAATACAACCCATTAACAAACGGCTTTGTGTATAGATCTCCACCATCATGCAGGGCATATGCAGCGCGAATAAAAATATCGAAATCATTTCCGCTGCTTATACTATGAAATGCGGGCCAAAAAATGAGCGCAGCAAAAACCCATTTCAGAAAATTTATAGTAGTAAATTTGATGTTTGATTGCATTAAATTCCTTCAAAAATAAACCAAAACATAGGGTTACACACCACGTTATTGCTAAGTGTCGAATAACATATACAACACTGATAAGAACACCTTATTATATATGGCAAACCATAAAAAGTAGGTATATTGCTATTTCACAATGAAAAAACTAGGTTTTTTATTTGCATTTTGTGTAAGCTATTCGATTTCTTTTGGACAAATAACTGAACTCCGAAACCCTGACTTAAATACGGTAAAATTAGTTAATTATAGCCCTGAAATACCTCTGAATAATCCTGGTCAAATAATCAATAAACTAAATAATTTAAGTGAGTTATCTAATTGGAATTTAATAAGTAACATCAAAGACAATATCCAGCAAACACATACGAGATTTCAACAACATTTTAAAGACATTCCTGTTTTTCAGGGCGTAGCTATAATTCATAGAAATGAAAATGGAATATTTAGAATCAATGGAGATATTATCCCAGAAAATAAACTCATCGGTAGCCAATTAATTTCAGAAGAAGAGGCTCTCCAAGGTATATTAAATTCACTCGATTCAATTAGTGGATTTTACTGGTTGAATCCAAGAATAAATAAAATTCTACAAGATTTAACCAATAACCGAGATACCTCATACTATCCGTATGGAAGATTATGTTATGTTGGTAAAGATTTTAATCTAAGTGGTAACCATCAACTATGTTGGAAGTTTAGGGTATTAGCAGAACAACCCTTATTCGGAAAGGAATATTTTATTCACGCAGAAACAGGTGAAATTTGGGCCCAGCAAGACATTATACATCATACCGAGGTAACGGGATCCGCACAAACTGCCTACAGTGGCACCCGAAACATTCAAACTGACAGTATTGCAACAGATACTTTTGTATTACGAGAATACAATCGCGGTCAAGGAATTTACACCTTTAATATGCAAACTGGAACCACATATGCCAATGCCGTAGATTTTGTAGATGATGATAATGATTGGAACAATGTAAATGCGCAAAAAGATGAGGTAGCCACTGATGCCCATTGGGGTGCTGAAGAAACCTACGATTATTTTCTTTCCGAACATAACCGGAATAGTTTTGATGATAATGGAGCTAAAATTTATTCATTTGTTCACTATTCAGAAGATTATGATAATGCCTTTTGGAATGGGTCTTTCATGACTTATGGAGATGGGAATACTTTCAAACCATTAACAGCTCTTGATGTATGCGGGCACGAAATTGCTCACGCCGTTACTACTAATACCGCGAACCTTATTTACAAAAACGAAAGTGGAGCACTAAATGAAAGCTTTAGTGATGTTTTTGGTCAGAGCGTTGAAGCGAGGAGTAGACCAACACAATGGCAATGGAAAATGGGTGAAGATATTACTAGTACTGGACTTGGGTTAAGAGATATGTCTAACCCAAACCCGTATAATGACCCCCAATACTATAAAGGTGTAAAATGGTATTCCGGAACTGGAGACAATGGTGGTGTTCATATCAATAGTGGAGTTCAAAATTATTGGTATTATCTGCTGGTTGAAGGGGTTTCTGGAACTAATGAAGTAGGTGATAATTATAATATTGATTCATTGGGTTTTTCTAAAGCTGGTAAAATTGCATACCGTAATTTATCTGTATATCTAACACCCTCATCTACCTATGCAGATGCGAGAACCTATGGTATTTTAAGTGCTGCAGATCTATACGGGCAATGTTCACCCGAAGTGATAGCTGTAACAAACGCTTGGTGGGTTTGTGGAGTAGGAAATAAATATGATAGCAGTTCCGTAATCGCTGACTTCCTAGCTGATACCCTAGTTTGTAAAACAACAGACACCATCCATTTTACCAATCGTTCCGAAAATTTCATTTCAAGCAGTTGGAGTTTTGGTGATGGAAATAGTAGCAGTATTACTAATCCAAAACATATCTATTCAAATTATGGTGACTACACCATAACCCTAACAGTTGAAAGCTGTTTCAATCAAACGTATGATACTCTTGAAAAGTCTTTTTATGTACATGTAGATAGTAGTAGAGACATCTGTTCTGCAGTTATACTGCCTTTCGAGGGAACTGATACAGCCTACCAATGCATGGGGTTTGTATATGATGATGGCGGTGAAGGTGATTATGGCGGGCTTAAAACCGTTATTCAAACCATAGATGTACCCTTTGCAGATTCTGTTACTTTTAGATTTTTAGATCTCGATTATGAGGATGGTTATGATAGCTTATATGTTTATCTAAATTCAGAAAACCCAACAAACCTTTGGATCGGTTTAACTGGTTCAAATATTCCCAATGCCGGCAATTGGATAACCCTTCCCTGTTCCGCTCTTATTTTCAAACAATTTTCTGATCCCTACGTTGTAGGTCGCGGTTTTAAAGTTGAATATTACTTTCACCGGAAAGCTCCAACAGTTGATTTGGGTTTAGCTGATACTGTTACATTATGTTTTGGGGATTCTTTAAACATATATCCATCATATCAAAATATATATCCTCCTGAAATATACTTTGGCTTTCCTTCTGGATTCGACTCAAGTTCGAACTATTGCAAAACAAGAATTGACAGTCAATTGGTGTTCATGATTAACGATGCTTGTATGCATCAAAAATCCTATGATACCGTTTATATGGATGTTTTAAACCCAATTAATACAACACTTTCTCCTGATACTATAATTTGCTTTGGTACCGACGCTAAAATTGAAGCTTCAGTTTCTGGAGGCTTGAGCAATTATTCTTATTTGTGGAATATTTCTGCATTAGACACAAACATCATTAGCCAATCATTTGCAGATACAAGTCTAGTAACGGTGATTGTATCTGACGGATGTTCCATTCCAGATACTGTTTCAATGAACGTTTCTGTTTTGGATTCACTGGAAGTAGATTTATCGCAAAACAATAATCAAGCTTGTTTAGGTGAATTAATCACAATAAATGCTACATCCAAAGGAGGTAAACCTAACCAGTATTCTTTTATTTGGAATCCAAACAAAGGAAATACAAACAGCATACAACACAATTTAGCTAGCAGTCAGTGGATTCATGCAGAACTAACCGATGGTTGTTCTTCAAACACTGCTAAAGACAGTATTTACATCAGCATTCCAGACAATATTAACACTACAAAACCAAATGATACATTCATCTGCTTTGGAAATAGTATAAATATTGACCTCCAAACAGAAGGTGGTAAGATTAATAATCGAATTATTACCTGGAATGACCCATTATTAAACTCAGATAGTTTTGAATTAACTAAATTACCCGGAACGTATTATCTAAAATACACCGTTAACGACAACTGTGTTAATCCAGACTCGGGTTCTTTTATTATAGAGTTTCTAGATAGTATTTCATTCCAATTAAATTATGGAAATACAGATTTGTGTATGATGGATTCATTCTATTACACTGTTACTCATTCTGGCGGTGTAGACAGTTTGAGAAACCTATTTATAAACGGCACATTAGCAGTTGATTCTGCTACAATTGATATTCCGAATACAACCACTTTATTGTTCACAGTTTCTGATGGTTGTTCATTAGATAAGAATCAAAATGTTTACTTAAGAAAAAGTACCAAAGATTTAGTAATTGATATACTGCGGTTTGATAGCACAATGTGCTGGTATGACACCACCGGTAGATTAGATTTTTCTACAAATCACAAACTACAAGATTTAAAGATTAGTTGGAATAATATTTCCGTGGTAGACAGCTCTTTTCAAGGCTTAGGTCCCGGTACCTACACGTTATTTATCGAAGATAGCATTGGGTGTAACGCTGCAGACACGTTCCGTATTACCAGATTTACCGAATCTATGATAGGTTTCAGGGATACTACTATTCACAGAGGAACAACTGCTCACTTATATGTTGTAAATACAACTAGCCAAGATTGGTTTGGTGAACCCATTATTGGAGATAATACAGCCACAGAAATTTGGGTAAACCCCATTCAAGACACTTTATATTGGGTTGAAGCTATCGATATAAATGGTTGTTTCAATGAAGACACTTTCTTAGTTCAAGTAATAATTCCTCCTAATTATAAATTACCAAATATCATTAGCCCAGACAACGATGGAAATAATGATTTTTGGGATATTTCACCGCTTGGTGATAATGGCAATTGGATATTAACTGTTTCTGATCGTCAAGGAAATAGAGTATTTCACTCTGATAATTACCAAAACAACTGGAATGGCACAGATTTAGCTGGTAATCCATTGTACAATGGGGTATATTTCTATCATTTACGCAATAAACTAAAAGGAAATATCTTCAAAGGGTATATTCAAATAATTCATTAACACTTGAAATAATTACAAAAAATAAACGTCAAAATTTTATGAATAAAGTGGTAAATACTACATCCCTAATTTTTATCTCGCTATTTTTATTAATAGCGTGTAATAAAACTGAAGAAAATAATAGTGCCACAGACTTTAAGCATTCAGCCATTGATGCTACTTTCAATGGAATAATTTCTATAGATGATGTTTATGACTACCAAAATGAAAAAATTCCTGCTTACATAACCAAGGCTAATGGATTAAACAATCCTCAAAATAACAAGAAAATAACCTTGGGAAGGGTTTTGTTTTACGATGTCAATTTATCTGTTGATAATACGGTTTCTTGTGGGAGTTGTCACCAACAGCAATTTGCTTTTTCCGACACAGCAGCGCGCAGTATTGGGGTTAATGGACAAACCGGAAGACACTCAATGCGCCTGATTAATGCGCGATTTAGCAGAGAGTCTAGGTTTTTTTGGAATGAAAGAGCTGCTAGTTTAGAAGAACAAACTACCATGCCCATTCAAGACCATGCTGAAATGGGTTATAGTGGTCAAGATGGAAATCCTGGAATTGAAGACCTTATTCAAAAGCTTAACGGAATAGAGTATTATCAAGAATTAATTAATTGGGCATATAATGATGAATCAGCAAGCACCAAAATTTCTGAAGAAAAATTGCAAGAATGCCTTTCTCAATTTATAAGAAGCATTCAATCATTTGATAGCAAATACGATGATGGAAGAGCCATGGTTAATAATAACAATTCTCCTTTTCCAAATTTTTCACAAGAAGAAAACCAAGGTATGATGTTATTTTCTGCACCACCAACTTTTGGAGATTCAGGAATGAGAATTGGAGGTGGTTTGGGATGCGCAGGATGTCATCAAGCACCTGAGTTTGATATTGATCCAAATACAAGAAATAATGGGTTCGTTGGCGATTTAACAAATCCAGCAGTTTTAGACCTAGATAACACCCGTTCTCCTACGTTAAGGGATATTGTAAATAGCAATGGAGATCCAAATGGTCCCATGATGCACACTGCAAGTATTAATAGTTTAGCCGCGGTTATTGGACACTATAATAGAATCATCATCAGGCCAGGAAATAACACTATTGACCCTAGGTTAACACCCCAAGGGTTTCCGCAACAATTAAATGTTACCCCTCAAGAAAGAGGAGCTATAATTGCGTTTCTTAAAACTCTCACAGGTAAAAATTTATATACGGCAGAACAATGGTCTAATCCGTTTAAATAAGTTGCGTACATTCGCAATTAATGAAAATTAGAAATCTACTGATTGCATTAATACTGTTTTTCTGCAACACTTTATTATCCCAATCTAATTCATTTTATGAGACCGTATATTTAAAAAACGGCTCACAACTTAAAGGAATCATTACTGAATGGATTCCTAATGAAACGATTACATTGAAATTAGTCGATGGTAGTGTGTTTGTTTTCAAAATTTCCGAAATAAGTAAAGTAACAAGAAACATAAAAGAGATTAAGACTTCAAAAAATATCACTGCTGAAAGTGAGATGATTTTTGAACCAAAAGAATACAACTCTCAAATTTCTTTAGGTTATGGTGCTGCCGGAGGAAAATATGGGCTAAATGTAATTGGTTATAACTGGGTTTATGGTAAAAATTTGAAGCCCAAACATTACATAGGCGGTGGAACCGGAGTGAGATATTACTTTTATCGTTCAGAAGAGGGTAGTATCACCATGATTCCTATATTCATCGATTATCAGTACCGAATTAACAATGAAAAATTCTCTCCATATGTAAAAGTTGCTGGAGGATATTCATTGAATATTGAGTCGGGATTTGATAATTCAGGGTTCTTATTCAATCCCCGTTTGGGCGTAGATTTTTCCCTAGGTAAATCATCCATTTTTATGGAAATTGGTTATCATACTCAACAAATGTCTTTTGGTGTAATTAAGGATCCCATCAGTGGTTCAGATATTATCACTATATGGGATAATAGTTTAAAAGACATCAATGGATTAGGAGGATACTATTCAAAAGTTTATAGATTTTCTGAATCAATAAATATCAATTTGGGCTTTTCCTTTTAAATGAACAATATTTACACAATCCTTTTTAATTTTTTTTATTCAGTGCTACTTGAATTGTATTTTTGTGTTCCTTGGCCCCGTAGTTCAATGGATAGAATAGAAGTTTCCTAAACTTTAGATGCAAGTTCGATTCTTGCCGGGGCTACAAGTTCAAATAAGGTTTCGGTTGGTTTTATTTTGTGTTTACTTCAATCTGACAACCCAGGTTAATTTTTTAATTTATGAACACTGCAAATAACATTGATTGGATAGAAAGAAACGATAGACTATGCAAAACTTACGTCTTTAAAAACTTTTCAGATGCGCTTTTATTTATGGGTCAATCTGCAAAAGCAATAGATGAGTTGAACCACCATCCCGAATGGACCAACATATACAATAAAGTGGAAGTAAAACTTTGCACCCATGATATAGGTAATAAAATATCATCCTTAGATTATCAATTAGTGAAAATCTTGGATCAAAATTATTCTCAATTTGTTTGATGTTATTGGTGTTATTGATTATGGAAATTAATTCGAGTTTGGTGAGGAATGTTGCCAAGTTTTAATAATTTTTTGAGTTGTTTTTCAATTTTTTTAATATAAATTCGTATTATTCGATAACAATAAAAACATGCTTAAAACATTAGTTAATTTATTAGGATGGATCCCTGTATTAGGTGTATCATTAAAGATGGCATTTATTTCTCAAAAAGCGATGGAAGTTGTAAATGGGATTAAAGTAGATCCTAACCAAGCTGAACTCAATGGCGATGATTTAGAAAAACACATTCGTGATGTAAGTACTGATGCTTATGATGAGCATTTAAAACCAGTCGTC
>JAURNR010000025.1 GCA_030830065.1 Bacteroidota bacterium
GGGTTCAAATCCCATCATTGGCTCATTTAATATTATTATTATCAAACACTAATATATATTTAAACTAAGAATTAAAATCAATAATTATGGCAAAAGGAACTTTTGACCGTTCGAAACCACACTTAAACATTGGTACCATTGGTCACGTCGACCACGGAAAAACTACCTTGACTGCGGCAATCACAACCGTTTTGGCGAACAAAGGATTTTCCGAAAAGCGCTCATTCGACGAAATCGATTCAGCTCCAGAAGAAAAGGAGCGTGGTATCACAATTAACACGGCTCACGTTGAGTATCAGACTGCAAATCGTCACTATGCTCACGTTGACTGTCCAGGTCACGCTGACTATGTGAAGAACATGGTAACAGGTGCTGCCCAGATGGACGGAGCTATTTTGGTAGTTGCTTCTACTGATGGACCAATGCCTCAAACTCGTGAGCACATTCTATTGGCTCGCCAGGTTGGTGTACCTCGTCTTGTAGTATTTATGAACAAAGTTGACATGGTTGACGATGCTGAGCTACTTGACTTAGTTGAAATGGAAATTCGTGAGTTATTAGACTTTTATGAGTTTGATTCAGATAATACTCCTATTGTTCGTGGATCTGCATTGGGTGGATTAAATGGTGATGATAAATGGGTTGATTCAATAATGGATTTGATGAATGCAGTTGATGAATGGGTTCCTGTTCCACCGCGTTTGGTTGACCAACCATTCTTGATGCCAATCGAAGACGTGTTTTCAATCACTGGTCGTGGTACAGTTGCAACTGGACGTATCGAGCGTGGTGTAATAAACGTTGGTGATGGTGTTGATCTTATCGGTTTTAGTGATAAATTGTCTTCAACAGTTACAGGGGTAGAGATGTTCCGTAAATTATTGGATAGAGGTGAGGCTGGTGACAATGCCGGTTTATTACTTCGTGGAATTGATAAAGAAGATATTCGCCGCGGTATGGTTATCTGTGCTCCAGGTTCAGTTAAGCCACATAAGAAATTCAAAGCTGAGGTTTACGTTTTGTCAAAAGAAGAAGGTGGACGTCATACTCCATTCTTTAACAAATATCGTCCTCAATTCTATTTCCGTACAACTGACGTAACTGGAGAAATCATGTTAGCAGAAGGTACTGAAATGGTAATGCCTGGTGATAATGTTTCTATCACTGTTGAGTTGATCAACGATGTAGCGATGGAAAAAGGTCTACGTTTCGCGATCCGTGAGGGTGGTAGAACAGTAGGTGCTGGTCAGGTAACTGAAATTATAAACTAACAGCGAAAGCTATCAATAAAAGAAGGAGTCTTGTACTCCTTTTTATACGGGCATAGTTCAATGGTAGAACTACGGTCTCCAAAACCGTCAATCTGGGTTCGAATCCTAGTGCCCGTGCTAAAAATAAATAAAATATGGCTAGTAGAATAACGAATTATTTCCGCGAAATTAAAGACGAGCTACTCAACAAAGTTTCGTGGCCTACTTGGTCCGAGTTGCGCGAAAGCACTTGGATTGTAATCGTTGCATCTTTGCTGTTCTCTTTGCTTATCTGGGCATTTGATAGCATCTTAGGTTTTTCTACTACTGAATTTTATAAGTTTTTTAAGTAATCCTTACAGGAAAGATAATTATGTCAACAGCTGAAGAAACTCACAAATGGTACGTCGTTCGTGCAATCACTGGTCAAGAAAAAAAGGTGAAGCACAACATTGAGGTTGAACTCGAGCGTGACAATAAATCCAGTTTTGTTCCTGAGATTTTAATTCCTACTGAAAAAATTTACCAAGTTAAAGATGGTAAAAAAGTTATTAAAGAACGTAATGCATTTCCTGGTTACATTTTAATTAATGCTGATTTCTCTGATCCAGAGGTAATGCCATTAATTAAGTCAGTTTCAGGAGTTGTTGGCTTTTTGGGCTCTAAAGATTCGCCAGTTCCATTACGTCAGAGTGAATTAAGTAGAATCTTGGGTACTGCTGATGACCTTACTGATGATGAGTCAGTGGGAGAAGAGCAGTTCTTAGTTGGAGAAGCTGTGAAGGTTACGGATGGACCTTTCAATGATTTTGACGGTGTTATTGAAGAGGTGCAAGAAGATAAAAGAAAACTTAAGGTTATGGTTAAAATATTTGGTCGTAGAACTCCACTGGAATTGAATTATAACCAAGTTCAAAAATTGTAAAAGTAAAAAGTAGTAACAGTATAAAATGGCAAAAGAAATTCAAGCATTTGTAAAACTCCAAGTTAGAGGTGGCCAGGCAAATCCTGCTCCTCCAATTGGTCCTGCACTTGGTGCTAAAGGGGTCAATATCATGGATTTTTGCAAACAATTCAATGCGCGTACACAAGATCAAATGGGTAAGGTTTTACCAGTTGTTCTAACTGTGTACTCAGACAAGTCTTTCGATTTCATCATTAAGACACCTCCTGTAGCAGTGCAATTGACAGAAGCATCCAAAATTAAAAAAGGTTCAGCTGAGTCAAACCGTAAGAAAGTAGGTTCTGTATCTTGGGATCAAGTTCGCGAGATTGCAGAGGCAAAAATGCCAGATTTAAATTGTTTCACTGTGGAATCAGCTATGAAAATGGTTGCAGGTACAGCAAGAAGCATGGGTCTCACAATTCAAGGGGAAGCTCCCTTCTAAATCGAAAGTTTTATGAAAATTTCAAAGAAAAGAAAAGAAGCGTTGTCTTTGTTTGATAGCAATCAATCTTATTCTCTAACAGAAGCTGTAGAGATAATAAAGAAAATGCCAGCACCTAAATTTGATCCATCATTTGATATTGATGTTCGTTTGGGCGTTGATCCTCGCCAGGCCAACCAAATGGTAAGAGGGGTTGCTACACTTCCTCATGGGCTCGGTAAAACGGTGCGAGTATTAGCATTGGTTACCCCTGATAAAGAGCAAGAAGCTAAAGATGCAGGTGCAGATTATGTTGGATTAGATGAGTATTTAGATAAAATTGCATCTGGTTGGACTGATATTGATATTATTGTTGCGGTTCCTGCAGTAATGGCTAAATTAGGTCGTTTAGGTAAAGTTTTAGGACCGCGAAATTTAATGCCTAATCCGAAAGCGGGTACAGTAACTCCTGAAGTTGGTAAGGCTGTAACAGAGGTAAAGGCTGGTAAAATTGACTTTAAAGTGGACAAAACTGGAATTATCCATGCGTCTGTAGGAAAAGCTTCCTTTGACGTTAATAAATTGGTTGATAATGCCACAGAGTTAGTTCAAGTTTTACAAAAACTTAAACCAACAGCGGCTAAGGGTACTTATTTCAAAAGTGTTTTTGTTTCGAGTACTATGAGCCCCGGTGTTCAGGTTGATATTAAGTCAATTCCAGGTATTTAATAAAGAGGTATGAAAAAGCAAGAAAAAGTAGCTATAGTTGCAGAATTAAAAGAGCATTTTGACTCTAATGGTTTTGTATATTTAGCAGATACCAATGGGTTGTCTGCAAACCAAACAAATCAACTTCGTCGTCTTTTACACGAAAACGGTGTTTCTATGAGAATGGTAAAAAATACTTTACTCTCTCTCGCTATGCAAGAGTCGGAAAAGGATTTTGAAGAGTTTTTAAATGGAAATATATTGACAGGTACAACATGTGTTATGTTTTCTGAAAATATTAAAGCACCAGCAAAAAGTATCGAGAAGTTTCGTAAATCATCCGATAAGCCTTTGTTAAAAGGCGCTTGGGTAGACGGTGCAGTTTTTATTGGAGATCAACATTTGTCAGAGTTGACTAAATTGAAGAGCAAAGAAGATCTTATTGGAGATGTTATTGCACTTCTTCAATCACCTGCCAAGAATGTCATTAGTGGTCTTCAGGGTAGTGCTGGACAGAAAATTGCGGGCTTGGTAAAAGCATTGGAAGAAAGAAATTAAACATTTAAATTAAAAACAAACTAAAAAGTATATACAATGGTAGATTTAAAAGAATTCGCGAATCAGTTGGTAAATCTTACTGTAAAGGAAGTTAACGAGTTAGCTCAAATTTTGAAAGATGAGCATGGAATTGAACCAGCTGCTGCTGCAGTTGCGGTTGCAGGTCCTGCTGCTGGCGGTGAAGCTGGTGGTGGAGCAGAGCAATCTGAGTTCGATGTAATCTTGACTAGTGCAGGCGCTGGTAAGCTTCAAGTAGTTAAGGTAGTAAAAGACATCACAGGTCTTGGCTTGAAAGAAGCTAAAGAAGTGGTAGACGGCGCACCTAAGGCTGTGAAAGAAAAAGTATCAAAAGCGGAAGCAGACGATATCGCAGCTAAATTAAAGGAAGCCGGTGCCGAAGTTGAAATCAAGTAATAACACCAACATTTAAGTCCGAAGCCCCTGGGAATTACCGAGGGGCTTTTGGGCGTTATTCGACATATCACCAATTGTCAAACCAAAAAAACTAAAAAATTGAGTACAACATTCAACAAAAGGGTCTCTTTCGGTAAAGTAAAACATGCCATAGAATATCCTGATTTTCTGGACGTTCAGTTGAAATCGTTCCAGGAATTTTTCCAGTTGGATACTCCCTCTGATCTACGCGAAGGAGAGGGATTATTCAAGGTGTTTAGGGAAAACTTCCCAATCAATGACACCAGAAATATATTTAATCTTGAATTTCTAGATTATTTTGTTGATCCTCCTCGTTACACTATTCAAGAGTGTATTGAGCGTGGTTTAACTTATGCAGTTCCCTTGAAAGCAAAATTGCGTTTAAGTTGTAATGATCCTGAACATGAGGATTTCGAAACAATTGTCCAAGACGTATATTTAGGAACATTGCCGTATATGTCACCTAATGGTACTTTTATCATTAACGGTGCTGAACGTGTAATTGTTAGCCAGTTGCACCGTTCTCCTGGCGTTTTCTTTGGTCAAAGTATTCACTCCAATGGCACAAAGCTCTTTTCTGCGCGTGTAATTCCTTTCAAAGGTTCTTGGATTGAATTTGCTACAGACGTTAATGCTGTCATGTATGCTTACATTGATCGTAAGAAAAAATTCCCTGTTACTACTTTATTAAGAGCTATTGGCTACGAAAGCGATAAGGATATTCTTGATATTTTTGGTCTGAGTGAGGAAGTAAAAGTTTCTAAAGCTGGATTGAAACGCGTTTTAGGTCGTAAGCTTGCAGCTCGTGTACTTCGTACATGGATTGAAGATTTTGTAGATGAAGATACGGGAGAGGTTGTTTCGATTGAGCGTAATGAAGTTATTCTTGAAAGAGATACTGAATTATTAGAAGAACATATTGAGATCATTACAGAGGCAGGGGTCAAGAGCATTATTCTGAGTACACAAGGAGAGGGCGATATTGATTACGCAGTTATTTATAATACTCTTCAAAAAGATATTTCAAATAACGGTAAAGAAGCCTTAGAAGTGATTTATCGTCAATTGAGGAATGCAGATCCACCAGACGAGGAAACCGCCCGTGGAATTATTGACCGATTATTCTTCTCCGATAAGCGTTATGATTTAGGGGAAGTAGGTCGTTACCGTATTAACAAGAAATTGAAGCTTGATTCTTCAATGGATGTTAAGGTGTTGACTAAAGATGATATAATTTCAATTATTAAGTATTTGATCCATTTATTCAATGGTTCGGAGATCTTAGACGATATTGATCACCTTTCTAATCGTCGTGTTAGAACTGTAGGTGAGCAATTATATGCTCAGTTCGGAGTTGGTCTTGCTCGTATGGCAAGAACAATACGTGAAAAAATGAATATTAGAGATAATGAAGTATTTACACCGCAAGACTTGGTGAATGCTAGAACATTATCCTCTGTAATCAATTCATTTTTTGGTACTAACCAGTTATCACAATTCCTAGATCAAATTAATCCACTTGCTGAGATTACACACAAACGTCGTTTGAGTGCTCTTGGTCCAGGAGGTTTGAGTCGTGAAAGAGCAGGTTTTGAGGTTCGTGACGTTCACTATACTCACTATGGTCGTTTATGTACAATTGAAACTCCTGAGGGTCCAAACATTGGTTTGATTTCATCACTTTGTGTGCATGCAAAAATCAACAGTATGGGATTCTTAGAAACCCCATATCGTGAAATTAAAAAAGGTAAAATTTCGAACGAAATTATATACTTAAGTGCGGAAGAAGAAGATGGAAAGACTATTGCACAGGCTAATGCTGAAGTAGACGAGAAAGGAAACTTCAAAACGGAATTTGTAAAGAGTCGTAAGGAAGGGGACTTCCCATTGGTGAATCCAGCTCAGTTGGATCTCATGGACGTAGCGCCAAACCAGATCGTATCAATTGCGGCATCATTAATTCCTTTCTTGGAACACGATGATGCTAACCGTGCTTTGATGGGATCGAACATGCAACGTCAGGCAGTTCCATTATTGAAACCAGAATCTCCTATCGTTGGAACAGGACTTGAAGAGAAAGTAGCTCGTGATAGTCGTTCAATGATTAATGCTGAAGGAAATGGAGTTGTTGTTGCTGTTGATGCGAATGAGATTGTCGTAAAATATGATCATGACGATAACGATGACCTAGTAAGTTTTACTGGAGATTTGAAATCTTATTCATTGATTAAGTTCCGCAGAACAAACCAAAACTCGTGTATTAACCTACGTCCTATAGTTAAATTAGGAGACAGGGTACGAAAAGGACAGGTATTGTCTGAAGGTTATGCAACTCAAGGTGGCGAATTAGCATTAGGACGTAACTTAAGAGTGGCGTACATGCCTTGGCAAGGTTATAACTTCGAGGATGCGATTGTAATTTCAGAACGTGTTGTTAAAGAAGACCTATTTACCACTATTTACATTACAGAATATGAGTTAGAAGTTCGTGACACCAAGAGAGGTGAAGAAGAATTAACTAATGACATTCCTAATGTAAGCGAAGAAATGACCAAGAATCTTGATGAGAATGGACTAATTCGTGTGGGTGCTGAGGTTAAAGAAGGAGATATTTTAATTGGTAAGATTACCCCTAAAGGAGAAACTGAACCTTCACCGGAAGAAAAGTTACTTCGTGCAATCTTTGGAGATAAAGCTGGTGATGTTAAAGATGCATCATTAAAAGCATCTCCAGGAGCACAAGGAGTTGTAATTGACAAAAAATTATTTGCTAAAACCAAGAAAGATAAGTCTACGCGTTCTACCGATAAAGCTCGTCTTCAGAAAATGGAAGATGATCACGATAAGGACATGTTAGATCTTAAAGATTCATTGGTTAAGAAAATTTTCCAATTAGTTTCAGGAAAAACAAGTCAGGGAGTTTACAACATGTATTCTGAGGAACTAATTCCAAAAGGTACTAAGTTTACTCAAAAGAATCTTCTTGCAATTGATTACACTAATGTAAACTATCATAACTGGACTTCTGATGAGGAAAAGAATGCGTTGATTGTTCGCGTATTAACGAACTACATCAACGTATATAATGATAAAGTTACCAATTTCAAAAGGGAACAATATGCAATTTCAGTTGGAGATGAATTACCAACGGGTATCTTAAAACTTGCAAAGGTTTACCTTGCAAACAAGCGTAAACTAAAAGTTGGTGATAAGATGGCAGGACGTCACGGGAATAAGGGTATTGTAGCACGTATTGTTCGTGCTGAAGACATGCCTTTCTTAGATGATGGTACACCAATGGATATTGTATTAAATCCGTTAGGGGTACCTTCTCGTATGAACTTGGGTCAGATTTATGAAACTGTATTGGGCTGGGCTGGTATGGAACTTGGAGTAAGCTTCGCTACCCCGATTTTCGACGGTGCTAGTCTCGATGAAATTACAGAGTATACAGATAAAGCAGGTGTTCCTAAACACGGATTGGTTTATCTAAACAATGGATTAACAGGAGAGAAGTTTGATCAACCAACTACTGTAGGTGTAAGTTACATGTTGAAACTTGGACACATGGTAGATGACAAGATGCATGCTCGTTCTATAGGACCATATTCATTGATCACACAACAACCATTGGGAGGTAAAGCTCAATTTGGTGGTCAGCGATTTGGTGAGATGGAGGTATGGGCACTTGAAGCATTTGGTGCGTCAAATATTCTACGTGAAATTCTCACAATTAAATCTGATGACATTGCTGGTAGAGCGAAAGCATACGAAGCTATTGTTAAAGGAGATAACATTACCCAAGTGGGTACACCTGAGTCATTTAACGTTCTTATTCACGAATTGAGAGGTTTGGGATTAGAACTATCATTTTTGGATTAAAACTGCATAAAAAAGAAAATGCAACTTCAAAAGAAAAATCAAAAAATCGGAAGCAACTTTAGTAAAGTACGAATTTCGTTGTCTTCCCCGGAAATAATCCTACGTCGTAGTTACGGTGAGGTTGTTAAACCTGAAACTATTAACTATCGTAGTTACAAGCCTGAAATGGGTGGTTTGTTCTGTGAAAGAATATTCGGACCTATTAAGGATTACGAATGTCATTGCGGTAAATATAAGCGTATTCGTTACAAAGGAATCGTTTGTGACCGTTGTGGTGTGGAAGTTACGGAAAAGAAAGTGCGTCGTGAGAGAATGGGACACATTAATCTTGTTGTTCCGGTAGCTCATATATGGTACTTCCGTTCCTTGCCAAATAAAATTGGTTACTTGCTAGGTATTCCTACTAAGAAGCTGGATATGGTAATTTACTACGAGCGTTATGTTGTAATTCAGCCAGGAACCGTAGAAAATGCTAATTACCTTGATTTATTAACTGAGGAAGAATATCTAGACATTATAGATGCTCTTCCTAAGGAAAATCAAATGTTGGAAGATGATGATCCAAACAAATTCGTAGCAAAAATGGGTGCGGAGGGTCTTGAAGAGCTGCTTAAGCGTGTAAATTTAGATAAGTTATCATACGATTTACGTTTGCAAGCTGCTACTGAAACTTCTCAACAGCGTAAGCAAGAAGCACTAAAGCGTTTGAAGGTAATTGAAAGCTTTAGAAGTGCTCAAAAATCAGGTGAGAATCGTCCTGAATGGATGATTATGAGAATGTTGCCTGTAATTCCACCCGAATTACGTCCACTAGTACCATTAGAAGGTGGTCGCTTCGCAACTTCTGACTTGAACGATTTATATCGTCGTGTGATTATACGTAATAATCGTTTGAAGAGATTGGTTGAAATCAAAGCACCAGATGTTATTTTGAGAAATGAGAAGCGTATGCTGCAGGAGGCGGTAGACTCACTTCTTGATAATACACGTCGTGCAAGCGCAGTAAAAAGTGAAGGTAACCGTCCATTGAAGTCTTTGAGTGATATGCTTAAGGGTAAACAAGGACGATTTAGACAAAATCTTTTAGGTAAGCGTGTTGATTATTCTGGTCGTTCGGTAATTGTAGTAGGTCCAACACTTAAACTAAATGAGTGTGGATTACCAAAAAACATGGCTGCCGAGTTATTCAAGCCATTTATTATTCGTAAACTTATCGAAAGAGGTATAGTAAAGACAGTTAAGACTGCCAAGAAGATAGTTGAAAAGAAAGACCCGGTAATTTGGGATATTCTTGAAAACATACTAAAAGGTCACCCTGTATTACTTAACCGTGCTCCTACGCTTCACAGGTTGGGTATCCAATCATTTCAACCTAAGTTGGTAGAAGGTAAAGCGATTCAATTACACCCATTAGTATGTTCAGGATTTAACGCTGACTTTGACGGTGACCAGATGGCTGTCCATGTTCCATTGGGTAATGCGGCAGTTGCTGAGGCTCAGTTGTTAATGTTGGCGAGTCATAATATCTTGAATCCAGCAAATGGAGCACCGGTAACGGTTCCATCTCAGGATATGATCCTGGGGCTTTATTACATCACCAAACAAAGAAAAAGTACTCCTGAAAAGCCAGTTAAAGGTGAAGGATTGACTTTCTACGGGCTTGAAGAAGTTAATATTGCTTACAACGAGAAAAGAGTTGATTTACATGCTCTAATCAAGTGTAAAGTTACAGTGCGTGAGAATGGTGAATTAGTAGAAAAGGTTATTGATACTTCTGTGGGTCGTGTTCTTTTTAATGAAGTTGTTCCTGAGGAAGTTGGGTTTGTAAATGAATTATTAAAGAAGAAAAATCTTCGTGATTTAATTACTACAGTAATTAGACTTTCTGGAGTGGCTAGTGCAGCTGAATTCCTTGATGCAATCAAGAATCTTGGATTCCAGCATGCATTCCGCGGAGGATTGTCATTTAACCTTGACTTTGTTAAAATTCCTGATGCAAAAGAGGAATTGGTGAACAAGGCAATGGAGGAGGTAATGGAAATTCAGTCTAATGCTGATATGGGATTCATCACTAACAATGAGCGTTACAATCAGGTAATTGACTTGTGGACTCGTGTGAATAACCAATTGGCTAGGATTTTAATAACAGATCTTCAAAATGATGATCAAGGTTTTAATCCAATTTACATGATGCTAGATTCTGGTGCGCGTGGATCTAAAGAGCAGATTCGTCAGCTTGGAGGTATGCGTGGACTTATGGCTAAGCCACAGAAAAATAGTAATAGTGGATCTGGAGATACAATCGAAAATCCGATTATATCCAACTTTAAAGAAGGTCTTAACGTATTAGAATACTTTGTATCTACTCACGGTGCTCGTAAGGGTCTAGCAGATACGGCATTGAAAACGGCTGACGCGGGTTACCTAACTCGTCGTTTACATGATGTTGCTCAAGACGTAGTAATCACTGAATACGATTGCGGTACCCTTCGTGGTATTACAATGACACCGATCTTGACCAATGATGAAATTACGGAGCCATTATTCGATCGTATCCTTGGTCGTACCGCTTTGGATCATGTAATTCATCCTGATACTAATGAAACCATAGTAGAAGCAGGTGGAGAAATTACTGAAGAAATTGCTCATTCTATTGAGGATGCAGGAATTGAAGAAGTTGAAATTCGTTCAGTACTAACTTGTGAAACTATTGGTGGAGTATGTTCTTGTTGTTATGGTAGAAACTTAGCAACTGGACGAATGGTTCAAGCGGGTGAGGCTGTAGGTGTTATTGCTGCGCAGTCTATTGGTGAGCCGGGAACACAGTTAACTCTTCGTACATTCCATACAGGAGGTACTGCATTGAATATCGCTGCTGAAAATACTTTAGAAACCAAATATGATGGTTTAGTTAGTTTTGACGGTATGCGAACTGTATCCAAAGACAAGAAAGATATAGTTCTTGGTCGTTCTGGAGAAATTCGAATATTGGATGCTAAGAGTAAAACAGTGATTACCTCATACAACGTGCCTTATGGATCTACCTTGATGGTAAAAGAAAATGATACCGTTAAAAGAGGTGATAAACTTTGTACATGGGATCCATTTAACACTCTAATTATATCTGATATTGATGGTGTTGTGAATTTTGAAAACATTATCGAAGGGGTGAATATGCGTGAGGAAGGTGATGAACAGACCGGTTTGTCAGAAATGGTAATTACCGAAACTAAAGATAAAACCAAGGTTCCTGTATATCGTGTAGAAAGTAAGGATGGTAGTGTTAAGATATTCAACATGCCAGTTAAATCTATTTTGGTCTCTAAAGAAGGAGCCAAAGTAAAGGCAGGTGATATTTTAGCAAAAATTCCACGTTCTGCAACTAGAACACGTGATATCACGGGTGGTCTTCCACGTGTAACAGAATTGTTTGAAGCACGTAATCCTTCAAATCCTGCAGTAGTTGCAGAGATAGATGGTGTAGTAACATACGGTGTTTCTAAACGAGGTAATCAAGAGATTATTGTTACCTCTAAAGATGGTGATGTAAAGCATTATCAAGTATCATTGTCTAAACATATTTTAGTACATGACGGTGATTATGTTCGTGCAGGTCAACCACTTTCTGATGGTGCAATTACACCACAAGACATCTTACGTGTAGAAGGTCCAGCAGCTGTTCAGCGATACGTATTGAATGGAATTCAAGAAGTCTATAATCTTCAGGGTGTAAAAATCAATGATAAACATATTGAAGTTATTGTTCGTCAGATGATGCAGAAGATGGAAGTCTTGGATCCGGGTGATACTCGATTCTTAGAGGGAGAAGCTGCAGATAAGTGGGTTCTTCAAAAAGAAAATGACTGGATCTACGACAAGAAATTTGTTACCGAAGCAGGTGAAAGTGAAAATATGCACGCAGGTCAAATCGTAAGTTTAAAAGATTTACGCCAAGAAAATAGTGCATTACGTCGTCAGGATAAGAAATTAGTTGAATACAGAGATGCGGTTCCGGCAACGGCTACACCAGTTCTTCAAGGTATTACTAAAGCTTCACTTGGAACGCATAGTTTCATGAGTGCTGCGTCTTTCCAAGAAACTACAAAAGTTTTAAATGAGGCCGCAATTTCAGGTAAAATTGATGAACTTAAAGGTCTTAAAGAAAACGTAATTGTTGGACATCTAATTCCTGCGGGAACTGGTATTCGCAAGTTCGAAAATGTAGTGACAGGCTCGAAAGAAGAGTACGACAGACTGATGGCTACTAAAATGGCCGATGTAGATTAGTACTATAAAAATCTAAGAATTATAAAAAAAGCACATCCGAAAATGTGCTTTTTTTATAATTTTATTTAAAATTATTTGCTTTAATCTGAGTTTGATAAAGTTCAAAATAAGAACCTTTTTTTGCCAATAAGTTATTATGCGACCCCATTTCAACAATTTTCCCTTGATTCAATACCATTATGTCATCACAGTTTTTTATTGTGCTCAAACGATGAGCAATTACAATAGCTGTTCTGTTACTCAATAGAAGTGTAATAGCCTTTTGAATTAGTTCCTCTGTTTGGGAGTCAATGGAACTTGTGGCTTCATCTAAAATGATTATATCAGGGTCAATAGCAAGTGCCCTAATAAATGAAATCAATTGGCGTTGTCCTTGAGATAAACTCATGCCTCTTTCTGATACATTGAATTCAAACCCACCAGGCAGCGCATCAATAAATTCATAAGCACCTATTTTCTTAGCTACGCTTTCAATAACCTTAGTACTCTTATTTTCATTTTTCAATACAAGGTTGCTACGGATTGAACCACTAAACAAAAAAACATCCTGTAAAACAAACGCCACTTTTTTTCGCAATTCTGAAGGAATGAATTCTTTTACTGAGCGATTGTCTATAAGTATGTCTCCTTTTTGATGAGGATATAATTGAGTAAGAAGATTGGCAATGCTAGTTTTACCACTACCAGTGCTTCCAATAATTGCTAAGGATTGTCCGGGATTCACAGTAAATGATATTCCTTTTATGATCCACTCAGCATCATTATAGGCAAACCAAACGTCTTTAAATTCTATTTTACCTTGTATTTTATCTGGATTTAAATTTCCTGAATCTTCAACAAAATCTTTATCATCTATCAACTTAAAAATTCTCTCTGCTGAAACTAATCCCATTTGAATGTTATTAAATCTATCAGCAATAGCCCTGATAGGCCTAAAAAAGAGATTAACAAACATAATAAAGGCTGTGACTTCTCCGAGTAGAATCTGCTTTTTAAATAATAATACACTACCGTAGGATATGATTATTGCAAATGCAAGAGCAACAAGAATTTCTACAATAGGAAAAAATATACTATAATAAAATATACTTTTAAAATGGGCATTTCGATGTTTTGCATTGATGTCTTTGAATTTCGAATATTCATTCCCTTCTTGATTGAATAATTGAACTATTGGCATACCTGTAATCCTCTCTTGCAGAAATGCGTTTAGTATTGATACTTGATTTCGTACTTCTTGAAATGAATCACGAACTCCTTTCCTGAAGAAATTTGCGGCATATAATAAAAGTGGAATAACAAGAATAGTAAAAATAGTGAGTTTCCAATTTATATATATCATACAAGATAGAATCGCCAGTATTTGGATGATATCGCCAAGTATGGTAATAATCCCTGAGGCAAATAAATCTGTAATAGTTTGAATATCTGAAACACTGCGTGTCACTGCCGTCCCAACCGCAGTTCTGTCAAAAAAACTTAATCTCAGCTTTGTTAAATGTTCATAAACATATTGTCTTAATTTGATTATTACATTTTGCGCGATATTCTCTGCTAGATATGAGTTGCTAAAGGCAAGAGTTGCTTGGATGATCAACCATACTACCAGACCTAAACACCAATACATTAAATTGCCAAATTGGCCAACTAAAATTACTTCATCGATAATTATCTTATATATGTATGGTTGTAGAGCAGTAAATAGGCTTTGCAAAATGGTGAGAAATATTGCAATAGCAATAAATTTCCTCTGATTTCCGGCAATCACAAAAAGCCGTGATAGCATTTTAAATGATTGGCTGCGGGATATTTTGCTTTTTGATCTCAATTTTACTACAAATCTACGCCTTGATAGTGTCATTATAATACTGTGTAAAACTTTTCTTTGAGGTTTTGTTGGTAACCCTCGCTGCTTAGAAGTATTATTGTAGTATGGCTCATCACATAGCAATAGCGGGAAATATTGGCGCAGGTAAAACCACTCTTACTCATTTATTGGCAAAGCATTACGGTTGGGATATGCAGTTAGAAGATATGGATGAGAATCCGTATATCTCAGACTTCTATGAGGATATGCAACGCTGGAGTTTCAATCTTCAGGTTTATTTCTTAAATGCTAGGTGGCAAAACATTCAAGATATCCGTATTGGAGAGAAGACGGTAATTCAAGATCGTACTATTTATGAGGATGCGTATATATTTGCACCAAACCTACATTCCATGGGTTTGATGAGTACGCGTGATTACGAGAATTATCAGAGATTATTTGAAAATATTAAGCAGCAAATAACCGAGCCGGATCTAATGATATATTTGCGCGCAGGTATTCCAAAACTAGTAGATCAAATTCAAATGAGAGGTAGAGATTACGAGGATGCCATTCGTTTGGATTATTTGAAAAGGCTTAACGAGCGTTATGAGGCATGGATTTCTGATTACAAAGGGGAATTATTAATCTTTAACGTAGACGATAAGAATTTTCAAGAAAATCCTGATGATCTTTCTGATATTATAAATCAAATTGAAAGTAAAATAAACGGGTTGTTCTAATGGCTTTTCAAAAACCTCAAATATTGTGGTTTTTGTTATGCTTGGCAATTCCAATTATTATTCATTTTATTCGTTTACGAAAGTCAAAAACTGTTTATTTTCCTGGAGTTTTTCGCTTGGAAAAGGCGGAAAAATCGATTCATCAAAACAGACAAATTAAACATTGGTTACTGCTTATTAACCGATTATTAATCTTATCGACAATTATTTTATCTTTTGCTCAACCTAGTTGTAAAAATAACAGCTTTCAAAAAAATAAAATAAAGGATATATATATATGGTTGGATCTATCACCATCTATGTATACAATTAATGAAACCGGCCAAACATCTCTTGAGATAGCTAAGAGTAAACTAATTAATTTTCTTGAGAGTAGTCCTAGTAAATCGGTATTTCATTTTTACAACTATGAAATTAAGCGATTTGAACTATTTAGTCGTGATAATCTTAAAGAATATGTGCTGTCATTAAATGATCTCATGAAACCTGTTTGCCTAAGTGATTTGATTATTTCTAATGAATTAGTTCTAAATGAAGACAATCTCTTAATTGCATTAACAGATCGGAGAGGTCATATTTGGGATACTACAAGTAGAATAAGTCCAGAGAATTTAAGTTGGATTGATTGTAATTCGGTAGGTGATTTTAATAACCGGTTTATTTCAGATGTGAAAGTAACTGATTCAAATTCCTTTATTGTCACAGTCGATAGATTGAACTTTAATTCTAAGGAGGACTTGGAGATTGAGTTGGAATTGGATAGTCAATTTTCGGGATCAAAAAAGATAATTTTTGAAGCGGGACAGAAACAAATTGTTGTGGATTTACCCATTGTAAGAAACTATCAAAACTACTTAGTGAGAATTAACCCAGATGAATATCCGTTAGATGATATGATCTATGGTCACAAACCAATATCTCAAAAAATTGGCGTTTACTTGTCTAAACCGGAGCCTCTCTTCAAACGATTGATTGATGTGTTAAGTGATAAATTTGAATTAGATAATAGTCTGCAGCATAACAAAATCAGATTTATAGATAATTTATCTGGTTATTTATCAGATTCAATTCAAAATTTGGGTTTAACGGTAATTATACCAGTTAATAATAAGGTTTCATTAACTGACCTTGGGGATGGTGAATGGTTTAACGATACAGTACAACTAGATAAGAAAAGTTTTAGTGGTAGTTGGTTTGAACCGGCTTTAAGCTCTCGTCTTGAAAATCAAACACAATTACCTTCTGTATTGCAGTATTGGAAGTTTGAGTCTGTTCCAGCAGGTTACGACCCATTAATTACAACCGAAGATAATAATCCAATTTTGTTAGCTCGAAATCAAGAAGATAGTTACCATTTAATTTGGTTAGTAGATTGGAATGAAGGCATGAAAAACCTTAAACAATCTTCATGGTTTGTACCAGTGTTTTCTCAATTACTTCAGCTGAATAACAAAGTGGCAGAACAGTCTTTTGGAATTTGGGGGAATGATAATAAACTCACACACCCGTTATTTTTGAATCATAGTTTAGATTTACCAATTACTATCGTTGGAGCAAGCAAGGAGTGGATTGCTAATTTAGAAATTTCACCTTTGGGTGAGTTTTTACCTCTAGATTTTAATATTGAAAAAAGTGGGTTTCACAAGATAAAGGTTTCTGAGCGCGACTCTTTTATTGCTGGCTTTAATCTTGGTAGGGAAGAAAGCATAAATATGAAGTTTTTTAATCTAAGAGAAAATAGGATTGGAACAATTTTAGATGGAAATCTAAACCACGGTTCAATTATTAATAAAAGCCATGCGGAATACAGTTTCTTATACCTTTCCTTATTATTTCTAATTACAGAAATAATAATATTGGTTTTTGGTAACAAAACAAAAATGTAACTTCGTATTTAGAAATGTCTTCTTTTTTATTGAAAAATGCTCGTATTTCTGATGTAAACAGTAGTTGGCACGGGAAAACAGCAGATCTTTTAATCACCGATGGAGTTATTTCTAAAATTCAAGAAGGAATTACAAACTCCGAAATTGACGAAATTGATTTGCATGGTGCATTTTTAAGTCCGTCTTGGATGGACTCTTTTGCCACCTTGCCCGATCCCGGATCAAGCTGGAAGCAATCAATTAATAGTTTCAAAGAAAACGCTCGGGAAGGAGGATTTATTGAAGTAGTTTGCTTATGTGGAGATGATCCACTACCACAGAAGCCCGCAATGCTGACATCTATAATTAAATCAAACCAACAAGGCTCTACTAATATTTTACCAATTGCCCTTGCTTCCGAAGATAAACTTGGGAAGGAAATGACTGAGATTTTTGAAATGAAAAATGCGGGAGCAGTAGCTATTTCAGATGGGATAGTGAACTCAATGAGTATGGGATTAAAGACAAAGTTATTAGAGTATTGTGCATCTTTGAATATTCCCTTAATGATTCATCCATTTGCTCAAAATTTAGTAAATGGTGGTCAAATGCATGAGGGTGAAATCAGCGTGAATCTTGGACTTAAGGGTATTCCATATGCTGCTGAAACTACTAAATTATTGGAAGATATTGAGCTTGCAAAATGGTTGAAAACCCCTTTTGTAGTTCTTGGTATCAGTTCTAAATCTAGTGTCGATATAATTCGAAAAGCTAAAACTGATGGAGTAAAAGTCAAGGCAGTGGTGCCCATTCTAAATTTAGTTTATGATGATAGTAGTTTGGAGAATTTTAATGAAGAATTTAAAGTTCTTCCTCCGTTACGCAGTGCGTCAGACCGCTTGGCACTAATTGAGGGATTGATTGACGGAACAATTGACGGGATTTGCTCAAACCATACGCCTCAAGATATTGAAAGTAAGAAGCGTGAATTCCCTTATTCTGAATTTGGTGCATCTGTTATAAGTGAATTTCCAAAATTTATTGCAAACTTAATTCAGAAAGGAAAGGTAGATCAAGACTTGATTTTATCTAAATTGTATCATGGTAATAGAATTGTTTTTAACCAGAAATATGCTCCTATTGAAGTTGGGAATAGTGCAAATATTACTGGATTTTCAATGTCTGAACCTGCCGCAAATAAATCAAACAAACCGTACAATTTGGTTACTTCCGATGGCATATCTGCGGGAGTTGTTTTCCAATATTCAAAGGAGTGTAAATAACTAACTATTACAATGGAGAAACTTAAACTGTTTTTTAGAAGCCCACTTTTTTTTCATTCAATGAATGTTGGACTCATACTTTTTGCAGCTAGGATTATTATGTATCTTTCTCATCATTGGGAGATTGTATTTAGTCCGGGATATTCTCCATTATCCTTTGTTTTAATAGCTATTGCATGGGTGCTTGGTACAAGAGCTGAAAAGCAAAATCACGATTCATACACATATGGAAAAACATTTTGGGGCTTAGTAAAAATGACTGTAGTTATCGTCTTTATTTCAAGTCTCGCTGATCCGATTTTATACAATTTGATTGATCCAAGTTTGGCGGAACAAACACGAGCTATTTCCATGGAAAAAATGGAAATTATGTTTACACAACAGATTAAAATTTCCGATGAGATGAAGGATTTACAAATGGAAGAAATTAAGAAAATGGATCTAACAAGTTTAGGTTTTTATATTCAAACATTGGTCGTCAGAATTATTTTTAACGCCTTGACTGCGTTGGTTTTTGCGATATTTTTAAGAAAAAAAGTAGATAAAAATGCTTGGTTAAATCAATAACCTATGTTTGTCAAAGAAATTGGAAGTTCACAAAATTCTTGGTACAGATCCTTCCGTGCTCTAATCGAAAAAAATAGAAAACGCAAAGAAGCAAAAAAGATTATTGTTGAGGGGTTTAAAGAAATTGAGATGGCTATTAAAGCCGATCTTACTCTTGATTATCTTGTAATTGAAAACGGCACTACCCAAAATCAGTTAACTCAAATTTCAATAGATATTACTAAACTAGATTGCTACTCCTTAACTCCTGAATTATTCAGATCACTTACAGTTCGTCAGTCTGGTGTAAGTATCTTGGCATGTTTTAGCTACCCTGAATCAAATTTTAGTTTGAATGATATTAGTAAAAAGGGATCTTATATTGTTGTAGAAGGAATTGAAAAGCCTGGTAATTTGGGGGCAATTTTAAGAACGGCTGAGTCAACAGGGATTACAGCAGTGATAATATGTGATGTGAAAGTTGATATTTATCATCCTCAAGTTATTCGAAATAGTTTAGGTTGTAGTTTTTTGGTTAAAACAATTGAAGCGGAATCAACCGAGGTACTAAATATATTAAAGGATAAGGGATTGAGTATTTTCACTACCTATATGGAAGATTCAGTATCACTCTTCGAATGTGATTTGCGTTCGAATTGTGTAATTGTATTAGGAACAGAACATTCTGGAGTAAGTGAAATATGGAGAAATCAAGGACAAAATATAAATATTCCTATGCAGGGAGAAATTGATAGTATGAATGTATCTGTTGCATCGAGTATTTTCATGTATGAGTCACTGCGACAAAGGCTATCATCATCAATAAAATAGTTAATTATTTGTTAGGTCTATAATTATTGGAAGTTTTTAATAACTTTGATTAACATCTTATATGCGTTTAAAGTTTATATTAGTTTCTCTTACTCTATGGTTTGCTTCTTCGTTAAAAGCAGGCGATTCAATTACTTTTAGAAATGTTATAAAAGGTCATTTGGCTCAAGTGGAAACCTTTGCAATTTCTGACGATGGTACAACCTTAGTTTCTGGCGGTTGGGATAATGCGGTACGCATTTATCAAATAGACTCTATGGGGAATTGGGAGTATGTAAGGGATTTTAAAAGGCATTTTGGTGCAATTACAACGCTCACGGTTTCACCAGATAATAAATATTTTGTTAGCGGTTCTAAGGATAACACCTTTAATTTAGTTGAGCTTGCGACCGGCAATATTGTTTTCACTGGAAGAGATCAGAATAGGCCAGTTACAGATGTATTTTTTACGAATGATGGTAAATACCTGTTCACATCAAGCGAAGATGGATTTATATTTATATATAAGCTTGATGATATGTTATTTGCCGTAAGTAAGCCAATTAAAGTAAGCATTGGTCGACCAGTTTATGACATCGCTTTATCGATGAGAAAGGGAAAGATATTTGTGTGTCCAAAAGGAAATGAACTACTTGAAATCAATACAAAGGGCAAAGTTGTTAGACAATATGCTGCACACTCGGCCCAAGTGAATTCAATGGACATTTCCCCAGACAAATCGATGATCGCTACTTCAGGAGATGATAAAAGTGTTTTTTTATGGAATACAAAAACTGGAGATACTATAAGATCATTAACAGGACATGATTGGAAAGTGAATCATGTTAGTTTTTCTCCTGACGGTCGTTTTCTGTTGAGTTCGGGAAATAAGGGGAAAGTAGTAGTTTGGAGTATGGATTCTATGAAAATGGTTCATGAATTTACACCCATTGGAAATAATGCACGAAAAGCTTTATTTACGTCAAATATGAAGGAATTAATAGTAGCTACACTTCAAAAAGGTCCGTTGTATGGGTTGTCGGTATATAATTCAGCATTTGCATTTTTGCCGAAAGAAGAGAAAGTAGACAAAAAAAATGTAAAAACTAGTAGGACAAAAAAAGGAAAATAAGATGAGTAGTGAAATACATAATAGTAATAAAGCTCCTGAACCTGTAGGACTATATCCACACGCACGGAGGGTTGGTGATTTGCTCTTTTTGAGTGGTGTAGGTCCTCGTGAACGCGGAACAAAAAAAATTCCTGGAGTTGAGCTAGATGATAATGGACGTATTATTTGTTACGATATTGAAACACAATGTCGAAGTGTTTTTCAAAACGTAAGATGGATTCTTGAGGCTTCTGGATCTTCATGGGACAAAATGGTAGATGTGACTGTGTTTCTAACAAATATGAAAGACGATTTTCCTACATATAATAAATTGTGGGCCGAGTATTTCGGAGATAACCCTCCTTGTCGTACAACACTTGAAATTAATTGTTTACCAACGCCTATTGCAATCGAACTTAAAGTAATAGCAACGGTAAAAGACATCTAAACTTTGCGTTGCTTCAACGCTATTATATGATAATGGAGCTTCAAAATATTAATAATCAATATGTAGAATATCTGCAGAAAGTTAAACGTATGAGTTTACATACCGTAACTTCATACAAAAATGATTTGGAGCAGTTCAGTGTATTTTTACATTCTCTGGGATTGGAAGATATCGAAAAAATCAAATCAAAACACATCAGATTTTGGATGGGGGATTTGATTGAATCTGGGCTAAAAGCTCGAAGTGTAAATAGAAAATTGAGCAGTTTAAGAGGATTGTTTAAATATTGTAGAAGTCATGCAGTGATTAATACAGATCCTATGACAAAAGTAGTTGCTCCTAAGACACCTAAACATTTGGTTAAAGATATTCCGGCAGTTGATTTAATGAGGATGTTTGACCGTTACCCTTGGAATGAAGAAGAATATGGAGATAGAAATAAGCTCATCCTCTTAATGTTATATACAACAGGTATGAGACTCTCTGAACTGATTAATTTAAAGATACAAGATGTAGATTTAAATAGAAATGCATTACGTGTATTGGGGAAACGAAACAAAATAAGAATGATTCCAATACATGATGAATTGCATGACTTGATATATCAAGTAAAAGGTAATCGGAGTATTGGAGAATTGTTTCTAACGGACAAAGGAAATCCCTTATATCCTATGTGGTTATACAGGTTTGTTAATTTGTATCTGAGGAAATTTTCTCATGCTTCAAAAACAAGCCCTCATGTATTAAGACATTCATTTGCTACACACATGCTAAATAATGGAGCTAACTTAATGGCCATTAAAGATCTACTAGGGCATGCTAGCTTATCGGCTACCCAAGTTTATACAAAGAATTCATTCGAAAAACTCAAAAAAATTCATCAGTTACATCCGAGAAAATAAAAAAGGCTTCCGTGAGGAAGCCTTTTTAAAATATCGTCAAGGTGTGAGTTATCCTTGCATCTCTTGTGATTGCATTTTCTGTTTGTATACCGCACGCATTTTTTGCATTCTGCGTGTTATACATGGCTTTTCAAAGGCCTTACGAGAGCGCATTTCTTTTACTACTCCTGTTTTTTCAAACTTCTTCTTGAATTTCTTTAGAGCTTTTTCTAGAGAGTCGTTTTCTTTAACGTTTATAATTAGCATGTTTTGGTTTTTTCAAATTATGGGTTGCAAATATACGAAACTGTTTTGATAATTTTTTAATTAGTCCTTCAAAATTGCCCTAGAAATTACCAGTTTTTGTATTTCGCTTGTTCCTTCCCCAATTGTACATAGTTTGCAATCGCGGTAGAATTTTTCTACGGGAAAATCTTTAGTATAGCCGTATCCACCAAAAATTTGAACAGCTTCATTTGCGCAATAAACACTTGCTTCACTCGCATAATATTTAGCCATAGCACTAACTTTATTTACATTTTTTCCAGTATTTTTTAAATCACAACTTTCTTGAATTAATAATTCCGAAGCTTCGATTTTCGTAGCCATGTCTGCAAGCTTAAAAGCAATAGCTTGAAAATTTGATATAGGCTTTCCAAACTGTTCTCTCTCTTTGGAATATTTTAATGCTGCTTCATATGCGCCTTTAGCAATTCCTAGGCTGAGTGCTGCAATCGAAATTCTTCCTCCGTCTAAAACCTTCATCGCTTGTATGAATCCGTCTCCAATATTGCCTAAAACATTTTCTTCTGGGACTCTGCAATCTTCAAAAATCATTTCAGCTGTTTCAGATGCACGCATCCCTAATTTATTTTCTTTTTTTCCACCTTTAAAACCTGGTGTTCCGCGTTCAACAACAAAAGCAGTAATTCCGTGAGAGTCTAATAAATCACCTGTTCTTGCTAAAACTACAGCGATGTCACCTGAAATCCCATGTGTAATCCAGTTTTTTGCTCCGTTAAGAACCCAGTCACTACCATCTTTTTTGGCAACACACTTCATGCGTAAAGCATCGGAACCTGTATTAGCTTCTGTTAATCCCCACGCACCAATCCATTCTCCCGTAGCGAGTTTTGGAAGCCATTTATTCTTTTGGTCTTCGTTTCCAAATTGAAGAATATGTCCTGTACAAAGACTATTGTGTGCAGCCATACTTAATCCTATGCTTCCACAAACTTTCGCTAATTCTTCAATTCCTGCGGCGTACTCAAAATACCCTAAACCAGCACCACTATACTGTTCAGGAACCAACATACCTAAAAGACCGAGCTCTCCCATTTCTTTGAAAGTATCTACAGGGAAAATCTGCTCCTCATCCCAATCCATCATACTGGGTCTAATTCTTCTTTCTGCAAAATCCCTTACCGTCTGACGGATCATGGATACATTTTCTGTTTCCTGAAAATTCATTCCGCAAAAATACATACTTAAATCAAAGTCAATGTCAATTTCTAGTTATTTTACTGATTGGTCAAACATTAAATATAAAGGCAGTATTTTTTTCTGAATGGGTGCTATAGTTTGCATTTTAGCAAAATCATTGAGAGAAATTTTTTTATGAAACTTCTTGAAAGCTAATAACCTTATTGTAAGGTCCTTGCCAATATAAGGATGCCGATATAATGCTTTAATATTAACATCTGAAATTTCAATTTTATTAACCTTATTTGCATCAATTAACCAATTGGTATGATTATTAAGCAAAACACTAGAGTCAAAAAATTTAACTTCTAGTAGTTGAAATTTTGAAACAAATCCCCCCAAGCGATTTCTGTATTTTAGTATTCTTGATGCAGTTGCCGGACCAATACCTTTGATACATGTTAATTGTATGCTGTCGCACGAATTTAAATCTATGCTTATGGGCTCACTGATTGTTTTTCTAGATGCAATAAAATTGCTTGGTTTAAATTGTAAGATTAAGGTGTCTACAGCATTTAGGGGTGGTGGTGCATACTTTTTTTTATCAATTAAAATATCAGTTTCTTCTTTCACCACTAATGGTATCCCAAATACACTGGGCGTTCCAATTATTTTATTCTGTAATAGGTTGATTCCCGAATCATAAAGATATTGACAAATGGTTATTACAGATATTGTTACTAAAAAGTGGTAAGTAGCAATAAATTGTGGTTTCCTAAAAGATTTATAAACGGGTTTCACCCCGTAAAATTAGTCTGCACTAGCTAAGGTTTCTTTGCGATATTCGCCAGAATCTAATTTGTGTTTAATAGATTTAAAGGCTTTTATTGTTTCATCAACATCTGATAATGAATGCACTGCCGTTGGGATTAGTCTCAGCATGATAACTCCTTTAGGCACCACAGGATATACAACTATGCTGCAGAAAATATTGTGATTTTCTCGTAAGTCATAGGTCAAGTGTGTAGCCTCAGGGATTGTTCCATTAAGTAGTACTGGAGTTACTGGAGTGGTTGTTACACCAATATTAAAGCCAGCATCCTTTAACCCTGATTGTAGGGCTTTTACTATCTTCCACAGGTTTTCTTTATGCTCGGGCTGGGTTTTAATCATTTCAAGACGTTTGATAGAGCCAATTACCATAGGCATTGGAAGACTCTTAGCGTAAATTTGGGAACGAAGATTGTATCTCAAGAACTTAATAACATTAGGAGTGGATCCTATAAATGCACCAATTCCTGCCATAGATTTGGCAAAGGTGCTAAAATAGATATCTATACCATCTTGACAATTTTGTTCTTCACCTGTGCCAGCGCCAGTCTTACCCATAGTACCAAAACCGTGAGCATCGTCCACAAAAAGACGAAAATTGTATTCTTTTTTTAGATCAATAATTTCTTTGATTTTTCCTTGTGAGCCACTCATGCCAAAAACACCTTCGGTAATAACTAGTATTGCACCGCCTGTTTCTTCGGCCATTTTTGTTGCTCTATTCAGCTGTACCTTTAAACTATCAATATCATTGTGTTTAAATACATATCTCTTACCAATATGAAGTCGTAATCCATCAATAATACATGCGTGTGATTCTGCGTCATAAACAATTACATCATGTCTATCTACTAAGGCATCAATTGCACTTAAAACTCCTTGATACCCATAATTTAATAATATAACATCGGGTTTGTTGATGAATTCTGCTAGATTCTGCTCAAGTTGTTCATGGTAATCGGAATTGCCACTCATCATTCGAGCACCCATCGGATAAGCCATCCCAAATTCGGCTGCAGCGTCTGCATCGGCTTTCATCACTTCAGGGTGGTTGGCTAATCCCAAATAATTATTTAAACTCCAATTTAGTTTTGTTGATCCTCTAAATTTCATTCTGGGACCAATCGGCCCTTCAAGTTTTGGAAAAGTATAATAACCATGAGCATCATCTGCATGGATCCCCAATGGACCCATTCTTGTTTGTAGTTTTTCAAATAAATCAGCCATAAATACCAAAATTTGTATACAAAAGTATTTCTTTTTTTTTGGTCTTAATTAACATTAAAACAACAAACAAAATACACAAGGGGTTTTACCAATTTCAATAGCTGTTTTCTTCCACTGTGCTACAGTTTTAGTTGTAATGCTTTGGTTTTCTGTATGCAAGGCTATCGATATCGATAATTGACATTGCTGAGGGAGTTCAGAAAGTAATGATCGAAGCATCCTATCACTACGGTATGGGACTTCGATAAATACATGCGTATATCGGTTATATGGTCCTTGGCTCCAAGATTTAACAAGCCGGGAAAAGACTTGTTCTTTAACGGGTAGGTAGCCATGGAAAATATAATTTTGTCCATTCAAACCGCTAGCTTCTATTGACATAGCAATACTATTTGGCCCAATTAATGGTTCAATCCTTCTATTATTCTTGTGTGCCCATTTTACAGTTTCATTTCCCGGGTCTGCAACACATGGAATACCTGCTTCAGAACAAAGTCCTATAATTGACTCATTTTGAATTTCCGAAAGAAACTGATGTAGATCCCGAATATCTGAGCGAATGCCATGTTCAAAAATATCCAACTCGTCTATGTGTATGCCTATTTTTAACCCGCTGATAAACCTACGCAATGTTCTAGCGTTTTCCGCGACCCAAAATTTTATAGATTTAATTCTATTTAAATGGTACTCCGTAATGTATTGCGCTGAGCTTAATTCACCAATTGGTAGGGGAAATAAAATAAGTTCTTTCTCTATATTGTTAGACATTAATACAAAACTCGGAAATATTTGTCATTTGTTCGACAGAATGCCTGCTTAACAACAATAATCGAAGTAACTTTGCGGTGTGAGTTTCATTCGAAATCTTCAAAAAAGGTGGAATGTGTCTTCCCCACTTCAAGTAATACAAATACTCATTGTGTTTGCGGTAACAGGAACAACTGTAGTTTACCTGAAAAGATTCGTTAAGCCCTTATTTATTGAAATTTGGTGGTTTGACTTGGCGTACTATATCTTAATATTGCCCATTTATAATCTTTTATTACTCATTTACGGATTTCTTTTGGGACAAGGTCGTTATTTTCTAAATTTTGAAAAGAGATTCTTTTCTAGGTTGTTTGGTAAAAATTCAAAATAATGTCAATTAAACAGCAGATTTTAAAAGCACTAAGTAATGTTGATGATCCCGATTTAAAAAAGGATATTGTTACATTAGGGATGGTTGAAAATTTGGTGATAGATGGTAATAAGGTTTCGTTTGATTTAGTTCTTACAACTCCTGCATGCCCAATGAAAGACGTCCTTCATAATGCTTGTCAAACGGCTATTGCACATTTAGTAGATTCAAATTTAGTTGTAGACATTAATATTACCCACAGAGTTACAAATGACTCTTTAACTGAAAATGCTTTACCCGGAATAAAAAATATTATTGCTGTGGCAAGCGGAAAAGGAGGAGTGGGTAAATCTACAGTTGCTGCCACTTTGGCGATGTCATTGTCTCATTCAGGCGCAAATGTTGGTTTAATGGATGCGGATATTTATGGGCCATCAGTACCTACAATATTTAACGTTGAGGGTCCTTTAAAGATGAAAGAAATCGATGGGAAGAATAAAATGATCCCTATAGAATCGCACGGATTAAAACTCCTGAGCATCGGTTTTTTAACTGCACCTGGACAAGCTGTTGTTTGGCGTGGTCCAATGATCTCAAGTGCATTCAAACAGTTTATAAACGATGCAGAATGGGGGGAGTTGGATTATTTAATTATTGATTTGCCCCCCGGAACAGGTGATGTTCAAATATCTTTGGCACAATTAGCCCCTTTAACTGGCGTGGTTGTGGTCACAACTCCCCAAGAAATGGCATTATCGGATGCCAGACGGGCTATTGATATGTTTAAATTAGATGCAATTGCTAAGCCACTGATTGGAGTAGTTGAAAACATGTCTTACTTCCAACCTGATGATGCTCCAGAGAAAAAATACTATATTTTTGGAAAGGATGGTGGAAAAGAATTAGCGGAAAAACATGAATTAAACTTTTTGGGTGAACTACCCCTTAAAGAGGGAATTCGTTTTAGTGCAGATTCAGGTGAATGGTCAATGGATTCAGATTTAATGAAACCCTACCACACAGTTGCTGGCGCAATTGCTCAACAAGTTAGTATATTGAACTGCAAATAATTGAATTTAATTTTATCTTTGTGATATGGAGATGAATAATGAAATAGAAAAAGTACTTGATACTATCCGTCCATACCTTCATCAAGATGGTGGGGATGTGGAGTTGGTAGAAGTACACAATAATATGGATATTACACTCCGTTTAACTGGAAACTGCAGTTCATGCTCTATGAGCGATATGACAATGACTGCCGGGATAGAAGAAACGTTAAGAAAATCGTTCCCTAATTTAGGGAAAATAACTGCAGTTAAGGATTAATCAGACTTGATTTTCATTCCTTCTTCCCAATGCTCTTTACAGCGAGCTTGGTACATATCCGAATGGCCGACTAATACCAAATCTTCTGTTTGTACAGTGCGAAAAGTGTGTGTAGCCTCTTTTCCACATACATTGCATTTCGCCAACAGTTGAATATGATTGTTCGAAAGGTTTTTCAATGCTCGCATAGGCCCGAAATCTTGATTTAAATAATCCTTATCTAATCCGGCGGCAAATACTTTTATCCCATTCGACATTAGTTCACCAATTATTTCAACAATGAATGGACCAAAAAATTGGACTTCATCTATATAAATTTCTCTTGTTTGAGGTGTGACTAATGGATAAATTTCTTCAGCCTTAAATAATCTATGTCCTATAACTTGTAGTCCACCATGAGAATGCACTGCGTTATCTGAATATCTGTTGTCAATTACAGGTTTTACAACCAATCTCTCGTTGATATCTATCTCACTTTCGTTGTAAAGGCCAATTAACCGGGTAGTTTTCCCCGAAAACATACACCCATAGATAAGTGTAAAATCTCTCATTAATTCTCCAAAAATACATTGTAATTTCCCGAAAAAAAATACATTACATAAGATGAATCCAAGTTTAACTCAAATTTTAGAAAGAATTTCTTCCCTTCATAAGGAACTTTCTTTAGTAAGCGGTTCGAGAAAAAAGGAAATTCTTGGAAAGATAAAATTAATGTCAGCACAAATGTATTTGGAAGCAGACATGGAGATTATTGCTTTAGGTGGTTCAGTTGAGGGAGTAAAGGAAAGAGAAGAATCTACTATTTCCGTACCAGAAAGTCAGTCGTCTGATGAACAAATGGATATTAATAATGACGAGAATTTACAGAATGAAAATGAGGATTCGCAAACATTAGAAACCGAAGATTTGCAAAAAAACCAATTTTCTAAAGAACTTGATAATTCAGATCACTTACCACAACAAAAACTGTTTGAAATGGAAGAAGAGGAAGTAGAAAGTGAAGCCGACGAATTAGAACTCACAGAAAATGAAGAAGATACAATAGATGAAGATGATTTTATTACTGGGATTCGAAAAGATTACAGTTCAGATGTAAAGCAACGAGCAAACGATGTTATGGGTATGTTTTCACTTACAAGAAGGTATGAGTTTGTTAATTTCCTTTTTGGGGGAGAGATGGAAAAATTTAGTCAATTCTTATGTGAAATGATAACTGCTCAAAGTGTTGAGGACAGAGACACAGTTTATCATCGTTGGCATTCTGAAAACGACTGGAGAAGGAGAGATGAGGCTGCAAGTGATTTACTAAGAAACATTAAAAAAATGCTTTAGTTCTCTGTTCTCACACCTAGCATAAGGACGTGAGAAATGAGAGAACATATATTTTCTAGACATCCATTATTGGTTCCTTTTTTCGGTGGTTTGTCAGGGACATTACTAGAACCCACCGTTATTCTAGTTTCTTTTATTGCCCTTATAATTATTATCAAAGCTAGGAAACTTCCTTACTCTAAATTCATTTTATTATTCGCATGCTTTTCAATGGTTACTTCTATTAATCAGTCCATAGAATTTGATGACTTCAACGGAAGAATTTTAAGAGTTGAAAATGGCAAGGAAGTAGTCTTTCAAGTCAAGCAAATTCGAGAATTAAGTTCAAGTGATTATCTCATTGCCAAATGTATTCTTAAAAGTATAGATGAAGTAATTACTAAAGGAAATGTGAATTTAATAGTCAATAAGAGAACCCCGGTATCTATTGGAGGTGTTTATTACGCTAGCTATAATCTGATACATGATACAATCAGTGATGAAAGATTTACCTTATTTAATTATAGTCGAGATCTATTGGGTGTAATGATTGTTAAAGAAGATGATATCTATTCTTTGGAGGGTTACTTTTTAAACACCTTCGCATTTACAGAGAAAATTAAAAAAGTGATTCTCGGTGTTAGTAGAAATTATTTAACTGATTTTTCTAATAATCTCTACCAAAGGACTTTTTTTGGTATTAAAAATAATTTTTCAATAGAACATCTAAAAGGTTTCAAAGTTGCCGGTGTAATGCATGCTCTCACAATTTCAGGGATGCACCTGGCAATAATTTTTGGGGTGCTGATATTCCCAGTTAAAATGCTAATGATAAAATGGAATATTACTAAATGGTTAAAGCTGTTAATCTTGCCATTTCTCTGGCTTTATTCTGAAATAACTGGTGGTGCACCTCCAGTTGAAAGAGCTTTAATATTTATATCAATTTCTGTTTTATGCTCTTTAATACTCAATAGAAAAATTAGAATTAAAGAATTGATTTTTACCGTAGGAACTTTATTTCTGATTTTCCAGCCGAATTCAATATTTGATGTATCCGTTCAATTATCTTTTTCTGCGGTATTTGGAATAGCCTGGATCGTGCCGTTGTTGAAGTTGTGTTGGATCCCAAAGAATTTAGCTTTAGATTTTATTTGGAGCTCAATCTGTATGACTATTGGCTGTACAATAAGCACTGTTCCTTTTATTCTTTATTATTTTGGAGAAATCTCTTCGGGTTTTTTATTAGGCAACTTGATTTTAGGTCCGTTGTTAACTATTTGGGTAATAATATGTTTAGTGGTTTCAGTATTGGTATTGATGAATTATGATTTTTTTTATGTTTTTGGTTATAAAATTATGAATGCTCTTTCATCTTGGATTGAATATGTTTGTGTGCAATTCAACGTAATGAAAATTCCCATTTTTAGGGTTGATGGGTTTACATTTTTGCATCTAGTAATATGTTATATTTTCATTGTTGTATGTCTCATTGTTTTTATCAATTTGGAAGAATCAAAATCAGACAAAATACTATGATTATCTTTGCTCTATGGATTACGTGAGAAGCAAAGTTTCTGGAAGTATAGGTTTTATTATTCTTAATAGACCTGAAAAGAGGAATGCTTTGAATCCTCAATTGGTAGATGAACTTTCAATTTTAATGGAAGAGTTTAACAGGAACGACAAAATCCGGGTTGTAGTTCTAAAGTCCTCCGATAAAAACTTTTGCGCAGGTGCGGATTTATCGTATATCAAAGCATTGAATGATTTTAGTTTTGAAGAAAATCTCGCGGATTCAAACCGTTTGAAACAAATGTTTGAACTTGTTTATAACTCTCCAAAAATCACGATAAGCCAAGTAGAAGGTCCGGCAATTGCTGGTGGATGTGGTTTAGCTCAGATGACGGATTTTTGTTTTGCAACTGATAATGCAACTTTCGGATATTCAGAAGTTAAAATTGGATTTATTCCGGCGTTGGTAATGGTTTATTTAAGAGAAAAGATTGGAATGAACTTGTTAAATAAATGGTTGTTAACAGGATCGATTTTTAATGCACAGAATGCTTATGAGGATGGTTTAGTTTATAAAGTAGTCTCATCTGATATTATAGATTCTATAGTTGTTGATTTTGCTGAAAATATTGCAAAAAATACGAGTCCTGAGTCGATCAAATTAACAAAATCACTGATGAGGGAAATTCCCTCTAATAGGTTAGAAGCACTTGAATTAGCGGCTCGTTCAAATGCGCTAGCGCGTCAAACGGCAGATTGTAAAAAAGGGGTATTGAGTTTTTTAAATAAACAAAAAATCAAGTGGTGAATTACACGGATACACATTGTCATCTATACAGCGACGATTTTCAGGAAGATATTGAAAGTGTTGTAAGTAATTCTATTTTATCTGGAGTAAATAAGATTTTACTTCCAAACATCGATACTGATAGCATTGATGTAATGCATGAGTTAAGTGCTAGATTTCCCGAAAATTGCTTTCCAATGATGGGTTTGCACCCTTGTTCAGTGGGAGAGGATTATACAACTATTTTGGAAAAAATATACTCTTTATTTTCAATCAATAAATATGTAGGAGTGGGAGAAGTGGGGATGGATTTGTATTGGGATAAGACTACGGAAAAAATCCAAAAAGATGCGTTAATAAAACAGGTTGAATGGGCAATTGAATTTGGATTGCCTTTATCGCTTCATACGCGTAATGCTACTCAGAAGGTTCTAGAAATTTTGAAACCATATAAGGGAAAAGTAACCGGAGTATTTCATTGTTTCTCGGAGAGTCAAGAATTAGCTGATGAAATTATCAAATTAGGGTTTTATCTTGGAATTGGAGGAGTAGTTACCTTCAAAAAAGCTGGAATAATAAATGTATTAAATGATATTGGAATCGATAAAGTAGTTCTTGAAACTGATTCACCTTATTTGGCTCCAACCCCCTACAGAGGTAAACGAAATGAACCATCATATGTAAAAAATATTGCTGAGTTTATTTCAGATTCACTTGATATTGAACTACATGAGGTTTCTAAGTCTTCGCAACGTAATGTAAATCAGCTTTTTGGGAATTTGTGATAATTGTCACAAATTCTTTAGTGTATTTTCAAGAATTTTGAGAAATTCAGAATTCTAAAATTACACAATGACAAAAAAACTACATCCCTTTAACTGCTCTTGTTGCAGCGACGATTCCATTAATTCCACAAATAGAAGAGACTTTTTAAAGACAGCCGGAACTGCAGGTTTTGGTTTTGCCTTTGGTTCTATGGCAGCTGGAAGCATTACAGGTTGTGCTTCAGATGTTAAGAATATGAAAAATTCAGGAGCTGTGCAAAATGGTAAGGCCCAACATTTTTCTATTTTACAAACGGCAGATATTCATGGTCAATTATTAGTTCATGACGAATTCTTTTGGGAACAAGATAAAGCTGTGTTTAAGAAAAGAGGTGGAATGGCTTCTTTGAAAACTATGATTAATAGCCTTAGAGATGAAAACCCCGGAAATACCATGGTAATTGATGGTGGAGATTGTTTTCAGGGCAGTGGTGTAGCCGCATTAACAGAAGGACGTGCATTAATTCCTTTAATTAATAATATTGGATATGATTTAATGTTACCTGGTAACTGGGAAGTAGTTTATGGTAAGGAAAATATGATTAAGGATTTGGGGGGGTACAATGCCGCTAAAGTATGTGCTAATATGTGGCACGACGATGGAAGTGATTTGCCTCGAGATTTAATATTTCCTCCTTACTGGATAAAGAATGTTGCTGGAGTGAAAATTGGATTTATTGGATATAACGATCCATTAACTCCAAAACGTCAATCTCCAGAATATAGTCTTGGAATACATTTTTCTGACCCCGAACAAAATGTTGCTCGATACATCAAGTTGCTTCGTGAATATGAGAATTGTTCAATGGTATTTTTGGTAACGCACATGGGATTAACGCAGCAAATAGACCTCGGAAATAAGTCTTACATAGAAGGTGTTGACTATATTTTGGGAGCGGATACCCATGAAAGAGTGCGCAAACCAATTGATGCAAAATATGCTAAAATAACTGAACCTGGAGCATTTGCTTCGTTTTTGGGTAAGCTAGATATTGTGGTTGAAAATGGGAAAATTAAAGATCATAGTTATAATCTTCTAGACGTTGATCCGGAAAAATATAAGCCAGATGCAGAAATGACTCAATTGGTAGAAGAAGCTTATAAACCGCATGCTTCATTCCTGAATAAAAAGGTTGGAGAAACTAAAAAGACCTTAGTAAGATATTATGTTTTAGAAAACCCTATGGATAATTTTATTACTGATGCGGTAATGGATAAGTTTAAAACTGACGTTGCTCTATCTAACGGTTTTAGATTTTGTCCACCATTGGTAGTGGATGAAAAAAATAATGGGAAAGCCGATATTACCAACGATTATATTTGGAGTATGTTGCCGGTGAATTCTCAGGCTCGTACAGGTAAGGTTACAGGAGAAAAATTATGGAACTGGCTTGAAAAGGAATTAGAGAATGTATTTGCAAAGGATCCAGCAAAAAGATTTGGAGGTTGGGTTGTGCGTTTTTCAGGAATGCAAATCAATTTCTCCAGTGCTAATGAAAAAGGAAAGAGATTGAATTGGATTAAAATTGGTGGAGAGGAAATCGATAAAACTAAGTTGTATTCAATTGTTGCTTGTGAAAGAGAGGGTGATCCAGAAGATGCAATTTGTAGAATGATGGGTGTTGTAGATCCGGTAGATACGGGTATCATGCTGCATGATGTTCTTCGAGAATATCTAAAAAATAATTCTCCAATATCACCAGTTGTTGAAGGTAGAGTGCAATGTACTGATCAGCCTACCGATCTGTTAAGTCAGCTTGATGGCTATGAATATAGTTTCAGATAGTTCTGTAACAAAAGTCATTTTAATACCAGATATTTAACACGTTCATTGCAGTATGGAAATTTTAGAAATTTTAGGTTATGCAAGCGCAATACTGATGGGACTATCATTGGGTCTTATTGGTGGAGGTGGTTCGATTTTAACAGTTCCTATACTGGTTTATCTATTAGGGGTGGGGGCTGAAACTTCAACCGCATATTCTTTATTTATTGTTGGGTTAACGAGCCTTTTTGGTTCTATTAGCCATATGCGTATGGGCAATATTCATTGGAAAACCGCAATAATTTTTGGAATACCCGCTATCATAAGTGTTTACTTAACACGCCACTATATTGTGCCTGCAATTCCTGATGAAATTTTTAACAAAGAGAACTTCATATTGAAGAAAGATATGGCACTGCTTTTATTTTTCGCAGTGATTATGGTGTTGGCCTCTTACTCTATGATTAAGAAAAAGAAAGGTGTTGTAGAAAACGAGGAATCGGAAATACAGTATAATTTCCCACTTATAGGAGCTGAAGGCTTAGTGGTTGGATTGGTAACAGGGCTTGTAGGTGCTGGAGGAGGGTTTCTAATTATCCCCGCATTAGTACTTTTGGCTAAGTTGCCGATGAAACAAGCAGTAGGAACTTCCCTAATCATTATTGCATCAAAATCATTACTTGGTTTCTTGGGTGATTTAGGTCGTGAAATCGATTGGACTCTTTTACTGACCTTTAGTGCAATTGCAATTGTTGGTATTTTTATAGGCGCTTCACTGTCGAAGAAAATTAGTGGTGCAAAGTTAAAACCAGCATTTGGTTGGTTTGTTCTCATAATGGGAATTTATATAATAATCAATAGTTTGATGAAATCTTAAATTTATGATTGACCCACGCGACGAGAAAAAACTGATTAAAACTATAACCTCATTAATCACCTTGTTAATGTTGGTTATTGTTACATTGATTTCTATTGTATTTTGGATGATTTTTGGTTCTAAAGACGATACTTTACCCGAAATAATTGAAGAAGAAAATGACATTGTTGAAAATGTAATTCCCTCAATGGATGAATCAAATGATTTATGGGTGGCTCCTTCAGTCTCAGAAATTCCAGAAGGAAGAGAAGGAGAGTTAATTCGTTACGGTAAAGAATTAGTAGCAAATACCACCGAGTATTTTGGTCCCAAAGGTAGTGTTGCTCATCTGTCTAACGGATTAAATTGTCAAAACTGTCATTTGGATGCAGGTACTAAAGTATGGGGAAATAATTACGGTTCTGTAGCTGCTACATATCCTAAAATGAGGGGTAGAAGTGGTCAAGTTGAAGGTGTATTTAAACGTATATCGGATTGTTTCGAAAGGTCTCTGAATGGAACAGCACCCGATTCGAATTCCCGAGAAATGAAAGCAATGGCAGCTTATATAAAATGGGTTGGTAAAGACGTTGCAAAGGGTAATAAAGCTAAAGGGTCAGGGATTTTTAATATTACATTTTTAGACCGCCCGGCTGATCCAAAACACGGTAAAGAAGTATATGAGGCTAAATGTGCTGTGTGCCATCAATCTGATGGACAAGGACAATTAAATGATAAGGGTAACAATTATACCTATCCGCCGCTGTGGGGTAGGTGGAGTTACAATAAGGGAGCGGGATTATATAGATTAAGTAGATTTGCTGGCTATGTAAAAGCGAACATGCCTTTGGGTGTTTCATATAATGCCCCTCAACTTACAGATGAAGAGGCTTGGGACGTAGCAGCATACGTTAATACACAAGAAAGACCAGGTCTCGACCTTTCGAAAGATTGGCCGGATATTTCAAAAAAGAAGATTGATCATCCGTTTGGTCCTTATGTTGATCCATTCCCAGAATCACAACACAAATTTGGTCCATTTACAGAGATTCAATCATTTTATGATGAACTTAAAAAATCAAAATTATAACTATGACACCTAAAATAGAGAAAGGTTTAAGCTGTACCATGGATGAAAATGGGTGCTGTATTGTTCCTGATGATAAGAATCAGTTGGATTGGGCATATTGGGATAACCAGTGGGCTGCAGGCCAAACAGGTTGGGATATTGGATATGTTGCTCCTGCTCTAAAAGAGTGGTTTGATTCAATTAACAATAAGAGTGCTGATATACTTATTCCGGGTTGTGGAAACGCGCATGAAGCAGAGTACCTTTTGAATAAAGGGTTCAATAATATTACTGTAATTGATATTGCACCTTCCGCGGTGAGAATTCTAAAGGAAAAATTCAAGAATCGAGATGGACTAAGAATTATAGAGGGCGACTTTTTTAAACATGAGGGGGAATATGATATTATTGTGGAACAAACATTTTTCTGTGCACTTGACCCTAGCTTAAGAGAAAACTACTGTCAACAAATGGCTAAGTTGTTGAAAAAAGATGGAATTTTAGGTGGATTGCTGTTTGACAGAACCTTTGAAAAAGGACCTCCCTTTGGAGGGTGCAAATGTGAATATACACCTGTATTTCACAAATCAGGTTTAGAAGTTGTAGAAATGAATATCACAAACGGCTCAATTCCTGAAAGAATGGGAACAGAGTTGTTTTTTAAATCAAGATCTAATTAATAAATGCATAATATGAATATAGAACAAATTTACACTGGATGTTTAGCACAAGGTGCTTATTACATCGAAAGTAATGGTGAGGTTGTAATTATCGACCCATTGCGTGAGGTGCAAACTTACATCGACAAAGCAGAAAAAGACGGTGCAAAAATCAAATATATTTTTGAAACCCATTTTCATGCAGACTTTGTTAGCGGTCATCTTGATTTAAGTCAGAAAACAGGAGCTCCAATTATTTATGGCCCGACGGCAAATCCTGAGTTTGATTGTATTATTGCCGAAGATAATCAGGTGTTTGAATTAGGGAATGTTTCATTAAGAATAATCCATACTCCGGGTCATACAATGGAGAGCACTTGCTTCCTATTGTTAGATGAAAAAGGAAACCCACATAGTCTTTTTAGTGGAGATACATTATTCTTAGGAGATGTTGGAAGACCGGATCTAGCTCAGAAGGCCGCAGATATGACCCAAGAACAGTTGGCAGGTATGTTATACGATAGTTTATACGGAAAGATTCTTCCACTTCCAGATTCTGTGATGGTTTATCCAGCACACGGTGCAGGTTCTGCATGTGGTAAAAATATGATGAAAGAAACTATGGACACATTGGGGAATCAAAAGGGTATGAACTACGCATTGAATCAGTCAAACAAAGAAGACTTTATTGCAGCAGTTACTGATGGTTTATTACCTCCTCCGGCATATTTCCCTATGAATGTTGCCATGAATAAGAAAGGTTATAATAGCATTGATTCAGTAATGGAAAAAGGAATGACCGGTATGAGTGTGTCAGCATTTGAAACCGCGGCTGAAACAACAGGGGCAATTATCCTCGATACTAGAGACGCTGATGCATTTTCAAATGGGTTTATTCCAAGATCTATAAATATTGGACTTAACGGACAGTTTGCTCCCTGGGTTGGTGCAATGATTGTTGATGTTAAACAACCAATACTTTTAATTACTGAATCTGGTAAAGAGGAGGAGTCTTTGGTTAGATTAACTCGCGTCGGATTTGATGAAGTTTATGGTTATTTAGAAGGAGGAATTGATGCTTGGAAAGCTGCTGGAAAAGAAATTGATACCGTAAACAGGATTGATGCAGAAACATTTAAAAATGAGTTAAGTATTGGTGAAACATTTGTATTAGATGTAAGGAAAGAAAGTGAATATCGTGCTGAACATGTGGAAGAAGCATTTAATAAGCCATTAGATTTTATTTCTAATTGGTTCAGTGAAATGTCAGCTCAAGAAGGTGAATTTTATATTCATTGTGCAGGCGGTTACAGAAGTATGATTGCCGCTTCTGTTCTTAAATCTAAGGGAATTCACAACTTTAAAGAAGTTGCGGGTGGTTTTAAAGCTATTGCCGATGTCGGAGTTGCGAAAACAGATTTTGTATGTCAGTCTAAACTTTCAAACGCATGATAGAGTTATTAAGTCAACCTTGGCCATGGTGGGCAGCGGGTATAATCATAGGATTAACTGTGCCTACACTATTAATTTTGGGCAACAAATTGTTCGGTATTTCTAGTTCGATTCGACATCTTTGTGCAATGTGCGTTCCTGCAAAAATTCCATTCTTTAATTATGATTGGAAAAAGGAAATTTGGAACATCTTTTTCGTAGTAGGAGTACTTTTAGGTGGTTATATCGCTTCTGAGTTTCTTTCTACTGATGCTCCAATACAAATTGCAGAAAATACAAAAACGCAGTTAAGAGATGCTGGAGTAGTAGATGTTACAAACTTATTACCTGAAGATATTTTTTCATGGAAAAGTCTATTAAGCCTTAGAGGATTTATTTTCATTGTTTTAGGAGGGTTTATGGTAGGTTTCGGCACTCGTTGGGCGGGTGGATGTACAAGTGGACACGCAATTATGGGATTGAGTTCACTTCAATTACCATCCTTGATCGCCACATTAATGTTTATGGTGGGAGGATTTATCATGACTTGGTTAATCTTACCGTATTTAATTGCACTTTAAAAATTTTATTATGACAGAGAAAAATCAAAATACAGAAAAGAAAACTCCACTTTGGCACAATCTTAAATATATGATTGTTGGGATTGTTTTTGGAGTGGCCTTTGTAAAAGCAGAGATTATAAGTTGGTTTAGAATTCAAGAGATGTTCCGTTTGGATTCCTTTCATATGTATGGGGTAATTGGAACTGGGGTTGTATTGGGGATGATATTCGTTCAGTTTATCAAAAGATTTAATATCAAAACATTGTCTGGTGAAGAAATAGTTATTCCAAAAAAGGAATTCCATAAAGGACAAATCTATGGTGGTTTAATTTTTGGATTAGGTTGGGCAATTACTGGTGCTTGTCCAGGACCTTTATTTGCACAAATTGGGATGGGTTATTCAGTAATTATAATAACCTTTTTATCAGCGACTGTTGGTGTTTGGGTTTATGGATATTTTAAAGATAAACTTCCCCATTAAAAAGAACCTCTGAGGAAATAAAAAAGGGAGCATTAAGCTCCCTTTTTTATTTCCTCAAATTCTACTTCTTGATCTAAGTTTGGAGAAATGGCTTGTTTATTTTTTACATTTTCACATGTGTTTGAGCCGCAGTAACCGGACGTGAATAAACCAAAAAGTGTGAAAATACTCCCAGCGATTATACTAGAAGTTTGTGCGTATGCTATTCCTTGACTTAAAATTGAAAGTCCAATTATTACACGAATTGCTTTTGCCCAATTCCATAGACTTAAACCTTGCCACATAATCAATTTTACATTAAAGCTATTCTCATATCTGCTAAACCACCTCCATTATGAACCTTAGCGATACCAAATTGCTGTAAAATACCACATGCCATTCCGCTTCTATTGCCGCTTTGGCAGTATAATAAAAACGGAGAATCTAAATTTTTAATTTCATCAATACGTTGTGGGATTTCATCTAATGGAATGTTCAAAGCACCATTAACGTGTCCATCCGCAAATTCCCAAGAAGAGCGTACATCTATAACTGTAGCTCCATCATTTACTAAATCTTTGATTGTCATTGCTTTGTTTGTTTATTTTACAAATTTCTACAGAAAATATCAGGATTTACGTAACATAAATCACACGTTTACTTCAGATATCGTGATTTATAAACTCCTATTCTAAACAAGAAAAATTGAAGAGATACTTTAATTACGCCTAATCCATATATAGCACTGCGTTTAAAGTTAATGGAAGATGCTTCGGGAAAATACTTTGTGGGGCAGGTTATTTCCGCTATTTCATATCCTTTTGCAAATATTTGCGCTGAAATTTGATTATCAAATACAAAATCATCACTGAGTATTTCCCAATTTATAGTTTTTAAAACATCTGCTGAAAATGCACGATATCCTGTATGGTATTCTGATAAGTGCTGACCAAACAATAAATTTTGGAACCATGTTAAGAGGCGGTTTGCAATAAATTTGTATCTAGGCATACCTCCCTTTATAGCACCCATACCAAGTATTCTAGAGCCAAAAACTACAGGATAAACATTGTTTGCAATTATTGAGGCCATGCTTTCTATTAGTTTGGGAGTATATTGATAATCAGGATGAACCATTATGACAATATCTGCATTCAGTTTTAACGCTTCCTTGTAGCAACTTTTTTGATTTGCACCATAGCCTTTGTTAAAATGGTGATTAATAATGTGATTAATGCCAATCTCCTTTGCAACCTTTATTGTGCTATCACTACTTTTATCATCTACTAAAATCACATCATCAACTATCTCAAATGGTATTTCATTATAAGTTTGAGCTAATGTTTGACTCGCGTTATATGCTGGGAGAACAACTACAATTTTTTTACCGGATAGCATTATTCAAAAATAAGTGAATTTACCCTAGTGTCTCTAGTTAGCGTTAAAATATCCAAGCAATTCTGAAAGTCCTAATGGATATTTACTTCAATACAATTTTGTGTATTAACTTTACACTTTAATTTTATGAGTAAACTAAAACTTTGTTTTCTGTCGATTTTAGTATCATTTATATCAATCAACTTAAATGCTCAAAAGCGCGTTCAAAACTGCATTGATTTTGATGGTACCGATGATGTTGTTTACTCTAATTACGACACATCATTTGATTTTTCAGATCATTCATTTTCAATGGAGGCGTGGATTTATGCTTATGGTTTTGGTACGGAAGCATACGATGGAACAGTAATGGCTTGGCACGATGAACCTTCAAATAAAGGTGCTGTTCTTTCTGTAGGTGGTACAGGTCAAATATATTTTGGTGTACATAATGATTCATCTGCGGAAATTACTTCAGGTATCAATAAAGTGTCAAAAACAACGTGGACTCATATTGCAGCAACTTATGAAGATAGTATTTTAAGGGTTTATGTTAATGGAGTCAAAATCGATACACTGAAATCTGATGTGGCACCTGGGTTAGCATTAAATATACCTTTTACGGTTGGTGAACATTACACTTATGCACGTGGTTTTTGGGGAAAAATTGATGATGTTATGCTTTGGAAAAGAAAATTGACAGATTCAGAAATCTCTCAACGGGCTGCTGAAAGGTATTGCGGATATGATCCAAGCTTGAGAATTTATTTACCATTTAATGATGGGAAAGCAGGACAGATTAACACACTAAATAAAAAGGCAAAAGATTTATCCGGATATGGGAATGATGGTACATTAAAAAGCTTCAATCTTACGGGTTCCTATTCAAACTGGCTAAGTAGCTTTGCTCATACTCAACCTACTATTGACTTTTTCGATACTGTAGTTACATGTGATAGATATCCCGCTCCATCAAGGTCTACTGTTTATACTCAAAGTGGAGTGTATTACGATACAGTTCTAACTGAACGTGGTTGCGATTCAGCCATCACCATATATTTGACAATCAAAAAATCTACTAGAGATACTTTAAATGTTCGTACATGCGGAGTTTATGTATCTCCTAGTGGGAATCAAACCTTCTCAATAAGCGGTATTTATGAGGATATTATTACAAATTCAATTGGTTGTGATTCAATAATTACAATTAACTTAAAAACTGGTCCAGATTCCACTTTCTTTAATGTTTCAAACTGTTTGAGTTACGTAATGCCAATATCAGGAAGAAATATAACAAGTAGTGGTATTTATTTAGATACTCTTTTAAATTCCGTAGGTTGTGATAGTCTTCTAATTTATGATGTAAGCATTTTGAGTGAGTCATATTTTGATTCAACTATAATTTACTGCAGAAATGCTACTATACCTACAAATGGGAAATTAATTAATGAACCAGGTACTTATTTTGATACATTAGTAAATGCTGTTGGCTGTGATTCCATTCTGAGATATCACATGATTTCAGAGGAAACAATGAGTATCTTCAATGATTATGCATGTGGAAGTTATACTTCAGCTTCTGGTAAATATATCTGGACAGAGTCTGGAATTTGGTATGATACTTTAATTAATGCTGTGGGTTGCGATAGCGTTATAAAAGTAAACTTGGATTTAACCCCTAATTCTGAATCAGATTTATTTTGGACATATTGTGAATCAAAAAGAAGTCCGTCACGGAAATTTTTCATGGATACTACTGGGGTTTATTTTGATACCGTTATGAATATGGGCGGCTGCGATAGTTTTATCACTATTCATTACGAAAGACCTGAAATAATTACTAATATATACAATACCGTAAATCCCCAAAATTCGGTTATCGACAGTGTTTATGTAACTAGCGGATACGATTATTATCAATGGTACAATTGTAATGAGTCGATTTTACTTAAAGAAGGTAGTGAACATTGGTATAATTGGAATTTGGCAGATTCTAATTATATGGCAATAAAATGTATTATGGAGTTTCAGTCTTGTATCGACTCTACAGAGTGTTTAATTGATTTTGTTGATGCTATTTCTTCTTTTGTCGGGGCAAATACATTGAAAGTTTATCCAAATCCTTCAAAAGGTAATTTCTCTGTTGATTTGAATAATATAAATATTTTGGGGCAATCAACATTAAAAATATGGGCTGCTGATGGTAGATTAGTTAAGGAATATTCAACGATTTCTGCTAGAAAGGAATTGACATTTTACATCAAACAACCCGGGATTTACATCGTTGAATTTAATACAACCACAGGTAAATATTTAACCAAAATAATTCGTTTTTAATATCTAGTTATGAAGAGTTTTTTCATTGTTTTATTTAGTCTTCCATTATTTGTTTTTGGGCAAAGAATTGCAATGGTAGATATTAAAGGCCCAACAACGGTTTTTATTGAAAGAATGAAAAAAGAAAAAGGTTTTTTTGAAATAAACGGGGACAAAGGATTACCGTTATTAAGAGGAAAAATAAAAAATGATTCAGTTACTCTAATTTTACATGAGACGCCTATTAATCATAGATTGTATAAGGTAGATGTGCGATTTGATGCTATTCGTAAATGGAAAAAAACAAAGAAGTTCTATCTTGCTAAAAAAGAGAATTTGATTGAGAAATACGGCCCGATAAAAACCGATAAATTCGAATTTATAAAGCCCTATTGTGATGGTGGAAAAAATGTATGGGAAGCATTTTCTAAAAACAAAGCCACGGTTATGGCAGATTGGGGGGAAATGCAGTATTTTCAAAATTTACATCTAAAATATTTCATTAATGACGACGGTCATATTTACTTAAGTTATACTCTTCGCGATGAGGAATTCAAATATCAGGAGGAAAAGGAATTGTCTAAAAATTCCATTTTTTAACCTGAAATTTATCATACTGATTACGCTTGCTGTTAAGATTAATGCTTGTATTACAGACGATGCAAAATCGAAATTTTATCGAGTGAGTAATCAATCATTTGTCCTAAATGATTCCCAAATATTCATTAAAGGTGCTAATTACTGGTACGGTGGCCATATTGCACAATCTGAAGAGGGCATAGCAAGGCTGCAATCGGAGCTTGACTTTTTGCGGTCTCAAGGGATTAATAATTTAAGAGTTATGGCACTATCCGAAGGGGATTCGAGTTATGGGTATCGCATCGGCAATTCATTTCAACAAAAACTTGGAAAATTTAACAACAATATATTAGGTCTTGATCGTTTGCTGATAGAGTTACAAAAAAGAAGAATGTCGGCGGTTTTAGTATTAGGAAATAATTGGGAATGGTCTGGTGGTTTTGGTCAATACCTTGCGTGGCACCAGGACAAACATGGTCAAAATATATTACCGAAAACAGCAAATTGGGATTGGGAAAATTATTGTGATTATATCTGTCAATTTTACTCCTGTGAGTATTGTAAAAGTAATTATTGGAAATCAGTAGAAACCATTGTGAGTCGCGTTAATTCTATTGATGGAATACCTTATTCTCAGCATCCTGCAATATTTTCCTGGCAACTAGCAAATGAACCCCGACCAATGAGAAAAAGTGCTTGGGAAGATTATAAAAAATGGATAAGTAAAACTAGCAGTTTAATTAAATCTCTAGATTCAAACCACTTAATTACAATTGGTACTGAAGGTAGTATTAGTACGTTCCAAAATTTAGAGGATTTTAAAGAAATACATTCCATTGAAAATATCGACTATTCCACCGTACATATTTGGCCTAAAACGTGGCAGTGGTATGATGGATCATCTGAGGCGAGTATTGCGGATACCACTTTAAATAAAACATTGAATTACATTAAGGAACACGCAAAGGTTTGCAATGAAATTAATAAGCCTCTAGTAATTGAAGAATTTGGTTTGCACAGAGATAGGAACGGATTTTCTTCAATTGAGTCAGTAAAAAATAGAAACATTTATTATCAAACTGTATTCAGCCAAATTGATCAATTAGAATTGGCAGGATTTAATTTTTGGGGAGCCGTTGCTCTACCCGAAAATGTTAGTGATTATGGCTTTATGAAAAAGGGGATGGATTTCAGCGCAGATCCTCCACAAGAAGAACAAGGATTGTATGGGGTATATGAGAGTGATACAACGACTTGGAAAATCATTAAGGGATTTCATCCATGATTGTTCTTAATTCTTTCACTACGTTTCCATCAACAATTGATTGAGTACTACCTGCTATTTCAGGATATTCCAAAATGGAATTGGCAGTAGTATGTATGCCTTCAATTCCTTTTACTTTTAGTATATCTCCTACATTATTTAAATTAATTCCTGCACCAGGAAGAATTTGAATCCTTTTTTTACTCGCGTCTAATAGATTTTCAATGATATTTATACCAGCTATTGCGGTGTCATGCTGCCCAGAGGTTAGTATACGTTCAAATCCTAAACTAATTAATGTCTCCAATGCGTTAAATGGTTCAGCAACAGAATCAAAGGCTCGATGGAAAGTTGCAGGACCATTCCATAAGTTTATTAACTCTGAACAACGCAATGAATCAATTTTTTGATCATTTGTTAGAATCCCAAAAACAATTCCATCGACTTTGTATTTTTTGCAAGCGATTATATCCGATTTCATTATTTCAAACTCGGAATCGGTATAATTAAAATTTCCACCACGTGGTCGAATGATGGCATAAATTGGGATATTTAGTTGTTTACAAGCTTTAATTGACCCTATTGAAGGAGTACAACCGCCTGCATGCCAATCAGAGAATAATTCAATTCTATCTGCACCATTTTCAAAAGCAATTTGGGCAGATGCAAAACTATTACAACCAATCTCTAAAATCATTAGTCTAATATAGCTTTTGGAATTCGCTTTTCATGTTCGATTGTATTTGTGGTAACGGTGTAATCAAATCCAGGTTTTAAACCATAACCGCCATATTCACCTTTTTTATTTAAAGCAATGAATCCAATTTGTACTTTATCCGTAGGATTAGGTGTCATTTCAAGTAAGCGTTCGCAAGCCCTTTTACAAGATTCTGTAGGACTAAATCCTTGTCGCATGTATTCAACTACCAAGAAGCTACCACTAGTGCGAATTACTTCCTCTCCATTTCCTGTGGCAGTCGCTGCACCTACTTTATTATCAACATATAATCCGGCGCCGATAATCGGGGAGTCGCCTACTCGACCCCTAAGTTTGAATGCCATTCCACTAGTTGTACAAGCACCACTTAAATTTCCATTTTTATCTAACGCGATTATCCCAATAGTGTCGTGGTTAATATTTCCATTTTCTAATTTATTAGGCACAGGAATAATTTTATGCTTGTTCTGTTCGATATTGATTTGAGGTTCGTATTTAGATTTTTTCAACCAATTTGAATAGGCCTTATTGGCATGTTCAGATAATTTTTGGTCTTCAAGCGGAAATCCTGATTGAATTGCAAATTGTTGTGCTCCCTCTCCAACCATCAATACATGCGGTGTATCTTCCATTACTCTCCGGGCTAGACTAATAGGATGTTTAATTCTCTCTAAAAATGCAACTCCACCGCATCTGCCTTTATCATCCATAATGCAAGCGTCTAACGTTACTATACCTTCCCGGTCGGGATAGGCGCCAAGCCCGACACAACAGTTAGTTATATCCGATTCAATTGTGCGTGCACCGGCTTCAACAGCATCTAAGGCAGATTTACCATTTTGAAGATGTTTCCAAGCCTCTTTATTGGCAGTCTGTCCTTGATTGTGCCAAGTGCTCAATACAACAGGAGGTTCATTTTTTGTGGTTTCTGCTTCAACAATTTTACTTAGATTCACAAGTAATCCACCTGCAATAATTTTTAAAAGGTTTCTCCTCTTTATTTTCGGTAATTCCATCCTTGTTGTTTAAAAAAAGTTTTGTGGTGCTCTAATCGGGATAAAAAATCAATATAATCAACATTAGTTCCCCAAAGTACTTCGCTCAATGCAACCATCCTTGGAAGAGTCATATATTGGACATGACTAAAAGTGGGTATGTATTCAGTCCAAACATTTCCTTGAGCTCCTTGGATAAATTGTTTTTCATTTGAATTTAATTCAGAGGGTATAATTTTGAAGTTATAAACCTTTTCGATTGGGGTGTATCCACCAATTGCTAAGGGTTCATTTTTTTGTGGGCCTTGGTAGTGATCAAAATAACAATGAGTGCCGGGAGTCATTACCACATTGTGCTTTTGCTTTGCAGCATCGATTCCTCCTTTCGTACCTCGCCAGCTCATGACCCAAGCATTTTCAGCCAATCCCCCTTCTAGTATTTCATCCCATCCAATCATTATTCTGTTGTGTACATGAATAAATGAATCGATCTTTTGAATGAAATAACTTTGGAGTTCATGAGAGTTTTTTAATTGATATATAGTCTTTGTTTTATTGCAAATTTTACAATTATTCCATCGAGTCTTTACCACCTCATCACCTCCTATGTGAATGAGTCGTGAGGGGAAAATATTCATAACTTCTTCGAGAATATCGAACATAAAATCAAATGTGTTTTCATTGATACAATATACATCATCGAACACACCCCAAGTTGTGGGAACAGGAAGGGTGTCCTTATTACAACTGAGAAAAGGGTATGCCGCAATTGCTGCTCTGGCATGACCTGGCATCTCAATTTCGGGAATTACTTCTATATTTCTTATTCGTGCATATTCTACAACTTTTCGTACGTCATTTTGTGTATAAAATCCACTAACAGGAATGCCATCGCCCTTATATGGCTTGAAGTTTTTGCCTGACATGGTTTCGCTGCGTTTTGAACCAATTTGAGTTAATAAGGGATACTTTTTAATTTCTAATCGCCAACCTTGATCATCAGTTAAATGCCAGTGGAATTTATTATACTTATAACGTGCAAGCATATCGATGTAGGTTAAGATTGAGTCAGTAGGGAAGAAGTGTCTGCTCACATCTAGATGCATTCCTCTATAATAGAACTCGGGAGCATCATAAATATTGAGGTTTGATGATAACTTATAATTTGGATTAGAATGCTGCGTTTCTAAAAGTTGGATTAACGTCGATATTCCATAATAAAAACCTGAATAACTTGATGCTGAAATAACAATGTTATTTCCATTAGATTTGATGTTATATGCTTCTGTAGGTAGGTAACCTAGAGAAAGGATGATTTTTATTTTTTTGCCTTTTTTGGGTGGTATGTTCTTTTGTATTTCACTACTTAAAAAACTCCAGTATTTCTGGAATTCCTCTGTTTGAAATGAATTTTTATCTGGTGTTTTATAAAGTTCGATTGATCCAAAAAGAATATTTTCTCCAGATACTTCGTGTAATCTTACTTTTGGGATGACTGATTGTCCCATCACAATCATTGATGTGACTGACAGTAACAATGATAATAGTGTCTTCATACCTAGTGCCAAGCGGAAAGGTACAAAACTTTAATAGAGCAATTCAAATTAATTAATAATTCGATTGAATGTCTCGCTCGGCCTCATTACTTGACTCGCTTTTGAATCATCAAAGAAATAATAGCCTCCTACATCTGCATTTTTACCTTGAACAGAAATTAATTCCTGTACAATTGATTCTTCATCTGTTGATAGCTTGTTGTAAATCTCAGTGAATTGAGCCTTTAAATCTGCATCTTCAGTTTGATTGCTCAATGCCTCGGCCCAATATAAACTTAAATAAAAGTGTGATCCTCTATTGTCAATTCCTCCGAGCCTACGTGTAGGACTCTTGTCAGTATCTAAGAACTTCGACGTAGCAGTATCTAATGTTTTAGCTAAAACTAATGCCTTTGGGTTGTTATTAACTTCAGATAGGTGCTCTAAGCTTACAGCTAATGCTAAGAATTCACCTAGGCTATCCCAACGCAAATAGTTCTCTTCTACCAATTGTTGAACGTGTTTTGGTGCTGATCCGCCAGCGCCTGTTTCAAATAATCCCCCGCCATTCATAAGAGGAACGATAGATAACATTTTTGCCGATGTGCCTACTTCAAGAATTGGGAATAAATCTGTTAAATAATCACGTAATACATTACCCGTAACAGATATTGTATCTAAGCCTTTTACAATTCTTTCTAAACTGTAGGTTGTAGCATCTACTGGAGGTTTAATCAAAATTTCAAGCTCTTTTATATCGTGTTCTTTTAAGTATGAATTAACTTTTTTAATTAATTCTCTATCATGCGCTCTGTTGCTATCCAACCAAAAAACTGCTGGTGTTTGGGTTGCTCTAGCACGTTTTACGGCCAATCCTACCCAATCTTTAATAGGTGCATCTTTAACCTGACACATTCTGAAGATATCGCCTTCTTCAACCTTATGAGAAAGTAATACTTCATCACCGGATTTAACTTCAACAATTCCGGTCTCTGACATTTGAAAAGTCTTGTCATGTGATCCATATTCTTCTGCTTTTTGTGCCATAAGCCCAACGTTACTGACCGACCCCATGGTTGTCGGATTTAACGCTCCATTTTTCTTGCAAAAATCTATTGTTGCTTGATAAACTCCAGCATATGAACGGTCGGGAATTATGGCTTTTGTGTCCTGAGATTTTCCAGCTTTATTCCACATTCTACCAGAATTACGAATCATTGCCGGCATTGAAGCATCAATAATAACATCGCTCGGAACATGTAGGTTAGTAATTCCTTTATCTGAGTTAACCATTGCCAAGTCAGGTCCGTTATCTATTGACTTATGGAACGCATCCATTATTTCATTACGTAAACTTTCATCCAAGCTTTCAACCTTAGAAAAGATATCACCAAGACCATTATTTGTGTTTACTCCTAAGTTGTTGAATACATCCGCGTATTGATTGAAAATATCTTCAAAAAATACTTCAACCACCGCTCCAAATAAAATTGGGTCACTTACCTTCATCATGGTAGCTTTCAGGTGAACCGAAAATAATACTCCTGAAGCTTTTGCATCATGAATTTCTTTTTTCAAAAATACTTTTAATGAAGACAGACTCATTTTCGATGCATCAATAATTTCTCCTTTTAAAAGAGCTAAACTCCCTTTAAGTAAAGTTTTCTCATTATTGTTATTGGTAAACCAAATTTCAGCGTTGCAAGGAGAAGAAATAGTAGTGCTTTTTTCCGAACCATAAAAATCATTTGCTTCCATACTAGCAACATGAGATTTATTATCAGCAGACCATACGCCCATTGAATGTGGGTGCTTTTTTGCATATTCTTTTACCGCTTTTGGAGCCCTACGATCGCTGTTCCCTTCGCGTAATACTGGGTTTACTGCTGAACCTTTCACTTTGTCGTATTTACTGCGAATTTCTTTTTCTTCCTCTGTGTTTGGATTTGCTGGATAATTTGGGATAGCAAATCCAACTTTTTGAAGTTCTGAAATTGCAGCATTTAACTGTGGTACCGAAGCACTGATATTTGGAAGCTTAATAATGTTAGCCTCAGGCGTTTTTGCAAGCTCTCCTAACTCTTTTAAGTGATCACCGAAATGCTGATTCTTATTTAAGTATTCTGGGAATTGAGAAAGTATTCTAGCAGCTAATGAAATATTTCGAGTTTCAACCTCAATATGTGCCTTTGATAAAAATGATTGAACAATAGGAAGGAAGCTGTAGGTTGCCAATGCAGGAGCTTCGTCTGTTTGGGTGTATATAATCTTCGAAATACTCATGAGTTGTAATTTTTACAAATTTAGTGGATTCGGTTTACTGGGTGAAATAAATATAGTCCGTTTATCTACAAACAATTATTACGAATAGATGTTGTTCAATTATTGTCTTTCCCGCTCAATATCATCTGGTTTAAACGAGATCTGAGATTTTCAGATCACCCCGTATTAGAGGATTTAAGTAAGTCTAATAATCAGGTTTTGTTTCTTTATATCCATGAACCATCCGTGTTTAATTCGACTCATTACAGTCCTAGACATGAGCGTTTTATTTGGGAGTCAATTCAAGATTTGCAACATTTAGCAAACGTAAAAGGGTTTGATTTTTTTGCAGTTGAACAAGAAGCATTTGTGGTTTTTGAAAAGTTAAGTGAGTTACACGAAAACATACAAATTTGGAGCCTCCAAGAAGTGGGTTTAGAATTAACCTATGCTAGAGATCGTAACCTAAAGGAATACTTTAAGGAAAGAAAAATCACTTGGACAGAATTGCCATTTTCAGGTATTAGAAGAGGCCTTAAGTCAAGAAAAGACTTCAACAAATATTGGTATGATTATATGGAGTCGCCTACTCATAAGGTTAACTGGAATAATTTTTTAAAATGGGAAAATAATGATTGGGAAAAATGGGCATTATCCTCAAGCCTTCCAGAAAAATCAAAAGTTCCAGAAATTGCCCAAGTTGGAGGTTCCAATATGGCACTGCAATATTTATTTAGTTTCCTGAATAAAAGGGTGGCTAAGTATATGCAGTCAATAAGTAAGCCCGAAGCTTCTAGAACGGGTTGCAGTAGAATGAGTCCTTATTTAGCTTGGGGAAATATCAGTCTAAGGGAAGTATATCAAATACAAAAACTTCATCCAAATCGTCTATCAAACAAGAGAAATTTCAATCAATTTTCTTCTCGATTGAGATGGCGAGAACATTTTATGCAAAAATTTGAAAGCGAATGTGAAATGGAGTTTGTTCCTGTAAATAGGGGGTATTTAAAAATTCAATATAATAATAATCAAGAGAATATTGAACGTTGGAAATCAGGTATAACTGGTGTCCCGCTTGTAGATGCATGCATGCGTTGTCTTACAAGAACAGGATACATTAATTTTAGAATGAGAGCAATGCTCGTGAGTTTTTTAACGCATCATTTGAATGAAAGTTGGGAGGAAGCTGCTAATCATTTATCTGGGTTATTTTTAGATTTTGAACCCGGAATTCACTTCCCTCAGATTCAAATGCAAGCTGGAGTAACGGGAATAAATACAGTTAGGATTTATAATCCTACAAAGCAAGCACAAGATCATGATCCCAATGGCGATTTTATCAGAAAATGGGTGCCAGAGCTTAAAGATATTGAAGCGCCATTTATCTTTCAACCATGGGATCTTACGCTTATGGAGCAAGGATTAAGAAGCTGGCAGCTTGGAGTTAATTACCCAGAGCCAATTGTAGATTTAAAATTATCTCATGCAGAAGCTCGCCAAAGATTATGGGGAATGAGAAAATTAAAAAGTGTAAAAAATGAGGCACAGCGGGTTCTATTAAAACATACGTTGGCAAATAGAAAGCCTTAAACTAATTTATACCTAAGTCCTGTAAATAATTCATTGCATCCAGTCTTTTCCTTTTGGCTTAATATAATGAGTAAATAGGTACGAGTTTATTATCTTCGTGATAACAATTTGCTGTCAAAAAGGACAAACGATCATGACAAGAAAGAGGCAATTCCCAAATCCAGAGAATCCAGAATCATTATTAAAGCTTCGGCTACACGATGTGTCCAACGCTGCAGCAGGTATTACTGGTGTTAAAGTTGCTGTTCAACATGTTTTTTCGGAAATGGGTCCAGCAAGAGGTCTTAAAGCGTTGTTTAATCTGAATCAAAAAGGTGGAGTAGATTGTCCAAGTTGTGCATGGCCTGATCCTGATGATGACCGTTCCGTAATTGGCGAATATTGCGAAAATGGAGCAAAGGCAATAGCTGAGGAGGCAACAAGTAAGAAATTAACAGCTAGATTTTTTGCTAATAATTCTGTTGAAGATCTTGCTGAATTAAATGACTATGAGATAGGTAAAAAAGGTAGGTTGGCAGAACCTATGTACCTTCCCAATGGTGGAACTCATTACGAACCAATTTCATGGGAGAATGCATTTCAAAAAATTGCAGATAAACTACACGAATGTGATTCACCTAATGAGGCAGTATTTTACACTTCAGGAAGAACTTCTAACGAGGCAGCATTTTTATATCAACTATTTGTGAGGCAATTTGGCACTAATAATTTGCCCGATTGTTCAAATATGTGTCATGAGTCGAGTGGAGTTGCATTAGGCGAATCTCTAGGGATAGGAAAGGGAAGTGTTAAATTAGAAGACTTTTATGAAGCTGAAGTAATATTTATTATTGGTCAAAATCCTGGCACCAATCACCCTCGAATGTTGAGCGCTCTGCAAAAAGCAAAAGAGAATGGGGCAACAATAATTTCTGTTAATCCACTTCCAGAAACTGGTTTAGTGGCTTTTAAAGATCCACAATCCATTAAAGGAGCACTAGGTATCAAGGCAAAGCTTACTGATTTATTTCTTCAAGTTAGAATAAATGGCGATCTCGCCTTGCTGCAAGCAATTTCCTATTTGCTTGTTCAGAAGGAATTACAATCTCCAGGATTAGTTTTTGATAGAGATTTCATTGAAAATAAAACTCATGGATTTAATGAATGGTTTGAACACATTCAAAGTCTGGACTTTGATTTTCTCGTTGAACAGTCTGGTGTTTCTGAGCAATTAATACGTGAAACTGTTGAGGCAATATTCCACAAAAAGAAAATAATAGCATGTTGGGCGATGGGCCTAACGCAGCATGTTAATGCAGTAGATACTATAAAGGAAGTAGTTAACCTTTTAATAGTTAAGGGAAGTATTGGGAAGCCGGGTGCAGGTACTTGTCCAGTAAGAGGACACTCAAATGTACAAGGCGATAGAACAATGGGGATTTTTGAAAAGCCACCGGTTACCTTATTGGATAGAATTGAGGAGAATTTTGGATTTAAGCCGCCACGTGAACATGGATTGGATGTGGTAGACTCTATAAAAGCAATGCATCAAGGGAAAGTAAAAGTCTTTTTTGCTATGGGAGGAAATTTCCTCTCGGCGACGCCCGATACACTTTACACTGCGAATGCTCTTAGAAATATAGGACTAACGGTGCAAGTTTCCACCAAACTGAATAGGAGCCATTTAATAACGGGTAAAGAGGCAATTATCCTCCCTTGTTTTGGAAGAACAGATAAAGATTACTTAAAAGATGAACTTCAATTTGTAACTACTGAAAATAGTATGGGTGTTATACAAATGTCTAAAGGAGTTTTGAATCCGGTGAGTGATAATTTGAAAAGTGAACCCATGATTGTTTGTCATTTAGCCAAGGCATATTTTGGCGGTAATTCACCCGTAAAATGGGATTGGTATATGGAGAATTACGATAACATTCGTTGGGATATTGAGCGCACTATACCTGGTTTTGATTTGTATAATGATAGGGTAAGACTACCTGGAGGTTTTTATTTGCCCAATTCTTCTCGTGAAGGAAATTTCGATAACACATTAACGGGCAAAGCCAATTTTAATATTGCTAATGTAGAACCACAAACTCTTGAGGAAGGTGAGTTAATAATGCAAACTTTAAGGAGCCATGATCAATTTAACACGACTATTTACGGGTTAAACGATAGGTATAGAGGTATAAGTAACGAACGTCGTGTTATCTTCATGAATGAAGAGGATATGAATGATAGAGGGTTAATATCTGGTGAAAGAGTAGATTTATATAACTATCATGGTGGACAAGAACGTGTAGCCAGAAACTTTATCATCATACCATTTAGTATTCCCAAAGGTTGTTCCGCCACCTATTTTCCTGAAGCAAATGTTTTAGTTCCAATTGATAGTGTAGCTAAAAAAAGCAATACGCCTACGAGTAAGATGGTGGTCATAAAGATCAAGCCACACGTTGTAGAGTTAGTGGGCTAATTCATAGTTGTAGAAACAAAATTTTCGAACCTGTCTGGTATCGGGCGGCTATTTTGTTTGCGGAGGGGAAGGGATTACTCGCTACGCTGGTGAACCCAAAAGGGGGTGTTTCAACCCAATGCCCAGCTCCTTCGTCGCTCTGTACATTTTTGTTTTTATACGCTAGAAGTCCTACAGACTTCAGACTTCTAAAAACAAAAATGCCCCGAAATGGGGCATTGGGTTGCAGAGGGGAAGGGATTCGAACC